>JABIZD010000057.1 GCA_018666555.1 Gammaproteobacteria bacterium | reverse complement strand
CCATAAGAAGAAATGAAATCCTCGTCGTAGAGCGTCGGGGCAACGACCGGTTGAACATATTGGTCAGGAATCGGCTGCCGTAGCGCAGCTTCCATGGTATCCAGGCGATTCAGTGCTTTTTCATGGGCTTTTTCATCAACACTACTAACATGGGTCACGAGATGAATTCTGCCCTTTATATTATCAAAAACAATTACCTCATTTGAAACCATCAACAAGATATCGGCTGTACCAATCGTATCTGGCGGTGCCTTCCCCTCCAGGTGCTTTTCAACGTAACGAACCGTGTCATAACCAAAATAGCCGACTAACCCGCCTGTATAACCGGGCAAGCCAGGTAACTCGGGATACGAAAACTGCTGTTGAAATCTATCAATATAGTCGAGGGGATCCTCAGTTGTACGCTTCTCTACAATCTCACCATTTTCCTCGAGGATTAATTCTTCTCCATAGACTTTTATGACACGACTGGCAGGCAGCCCGATGATTGAATAACGAGCCCATTGTTCTCCACCCTGGTGGGCACTCTCCAGCAGGTAGCTGTAAGCACCCCGCGCCACCTTGACGTAACACGACAGGGGGGTTTCAAAATCCGCAACCAGTTCGCGGGTTAAGGGGATATGATGATGCCCCTGTTTCAATAGATCATCGAAGTAATCTGGATTTGTCATTCATCTATTCTTAATAGCTATTATTCTTAATCATTTTTAGCGTAAAAACTGTTTCCTAAAATCTTTTTCTTAAAACTCTTTCTAAAACCTATTGCTTAGAACATTTTATTCCTAAACATTTTCCTTAACGAGTCCTATTCTGGCTAGCTTTTAATCTAAGTCGCTTTTTTTGCCTTCATTTTTAATCACTACTATTCTTGATGACCAGGTTCGTACATTCAGCACAAGCAATCCAGCCTATTACAACGGCAACCGTTTGGCTGCTTAACGCATCGGTCCTGGCAAACTCCATAGCTCTTAACAAAAAGCTCTTAACAAAAAGCTCTTAACAAAAGGCTCTTAACAAAAGGCTCGGGACCAACAGCTCGTCACCGACTCTCACGCCTTGAGTTGATGGCGCATATTATCGATAGTTTCCCGGTAATTCCCTGAACCAAAAATAGCCGAGCCGGCTACAAAGGTATCTATGCCAGAATCGGCGATCGCGGCTATATTCTCAACTTTAACGCCCCCATCAATTTCTAGGCGAATATCTCTACCGCTTTGATCAATCAGTTCGCGAACCTGCTTGATCTTAGCGTGCGTCGATTCAATAAAAGTCTGGCCGCCAAATCCCGGGTTTATGGACATAATAAGAACCATATCCAGTTTATCCAACACATGATCAAGGCAGTGAACTGATGTTGCTGGATTCAGCACTAACCCGCATTTCGCCCCACTGGACCGGATCAGTTCCAAAGACCTGTCGATATGTTCGCTGGCTTCCGGATGAAAAGTAATATAACTGGCGCCTGCAGCTGCGAATGCGCTTATCAGATGATCCACTGGCTTCACCATTAGATGCACATCCACTGGAGCAGTTATGCCGTAGTCACGCAAGGCCTGGCAAACCATGGGCCCAAAAGTCAGATTAGGGACGTAATGATTATCCATGACATCGAAATGGATAAGATCTGCTCCCGAATCGAGTACTTGCGTTACTTCTTCGCCCAAACGAGCCAGGTCTGCTGACAGAATCGACGGCGCTATCCAGGGTGTATTCATAATTTAGTTTCCAAATTCTAATGACGAAGTTTACAGGATAGCTTTACTTACGCCTAACCTCGCTTTACTTACGCCTAACTTCGTTTGCTTTAAGTAACGACTCCTCAAGCACTTTTAACCGCGAAGGTGTGCCAACATCACTCCACGCGCCCTTGTATAACTGTCCGCTCAATCTGCCCTCTGCGGCTGCCGGACGAAGCACGTCTCTAATAGGGAAAACCCGACTATCGGAAATAGACAATAGCTGGGGGTGAAGCACGCTAATCCCCGAAAATGTATGACGTTCACCATCGTTGCCAACCAGATCATCAATCAGGGAAAAATCTCCGGTCGGATGATGAGCAGGATTTGGAACCAGTATCAAGTGACCGAGGGATTTATCCAGGTTCAGATTGCGGAGCAATCTAAAAGAAAAATCACTATAGACATCCGAACTGATCATGGCAAAAGGCTGATCGCCCAGTAATGCCAGCGCTGCTTTGGCTCCCCCACCGGTATCCAACAGTGACGGCTCATGCGAATACTGTATATCCAAACCATATCGATCGCCATTACCCAATGCTGATAGCAGTTTTTCTCCCAGGTAATGTAAATTGATTACCACCCTTTTAAAGCCGCTATCCCTCAAATTATAGAGATGCCGCTCTATTAACGTCTGACCCGCCATCTGTAGCAACGGCTTTGGCAGTTTATCCGTCAGCGGCCTCATCCGCAGACCTTCCCCTGCTGACAGCAGCAAGGCATTCATACAAATTTTTCTTTCATGACTGGGCTAATATTAGTTCTGAGGAAGCGACCAAACTGCGCTAAACCTTCATAGAGGTCACAGACTTCCAGGATATATTCAAACACGAGAGGAACATCCGCCAGATATCCCGATTTCCCATCTCGAAGCTGAAGTCGGCAAAAAATACCCGCGCATTTCAAATGCCTCTGTAATCCCATTAAATCAAACCACCTCAGGAATTCCGGGAAAGATTTCAGTTCATTGGGATGGCGATGCCTCAACAGTTGCCAGTTTGCTTCTACCAAAGCAACGACTTCAGTTCGGTTGACCCTGAAATAACAATCTTTTAATAAAGACACCAAATCATAGGTGAGCGGACCGATAACAGCATCCTGATAATCAATGACGGCCATGCCATTATCCGCCGTTAACATAATATTTCTGGAGTGAAAATCACGATGCACGAATGCTTGCGGCTGACTGAGCGCACTTTTGATCATCATGTCGACCAGCCTGGAATACAGATCGTGCCACTCCTTGGTTAGTTCGAACTCTAATTTATGCCCCAAAAACCACTCAGGAAATAATTTCATTTCGTCTTCAAGAAGTTGTCGACTATAAAGAGGCAAATTACTGGAAATTTGCTGCATCTTTAAAATTTCGAGCCCTGCTTGGTGTAATCTGCTGTTGGCCTGCTGCTTATTCTCTTTGAGCTCAGCGAGAAGAAGCCGATCGCCTAAATCATCGACGGCCAGGAAGCCCAACTTTAGGTCCTGTCCCCTGACCTTACCTATCGACACTTTTCCCTGATCGAGTAACCCAGTAATCGCTATGAACGAGTTAAGATCTTCCTTTGTCGGTGGCGCGTCTACAAATACGCAACCACTATCCGAGCCCTGCAAGCGGAAGTAACGACGGAAACTAGCATCTTCTGAGACAGGAACAAGCTCCCCAGAACCGATAGGGTAGCCCTCGCCTGCAGTAAACTCGCGAGCCCACTGAGTCAGTTGTAGAAGACGCTTGTCCATAGGTTTTGATCTGATTTGCTGTAGAAAGCACCCATTATCGCTTATTCTAGGCCCTCTCAACAAAACTTAAGGCATCATGTTCGCAGTCGATAGTCCAATAAACCGCTCAGTATTGCTTTTATTGCTCTATTGGCCGGTAAATTCAGGTGCCCAGACAGCTGCCGAAACGGATTGGACTGTCCTGAAACCAAGCATTTTTGAAGCTGAGAACCAACCGCTGAAGCAGTGTGCTGGCCAGTATTTGTATCGCTCACAGCCCTTAACCAATGTGCCCGTGGCCGATCAATCGATTAGAATCAGAGCCGATGATGCTTCTCTTATTCTTGATCAGTCTGCGAGCATAACTGGTCACGTTGAAATCAGCTCATCTGACCGACTGATCAGCGCTGATGCCGCCGATATAAATCTTTCCGATAATCAACTAAACCTGCTTGGCCAGGTGATGATAAGAGAACCTGGTCTTCTGATCAGGGGGGCATCCGCCAGCGGCGACTTCTTAAAGGGAACCGGCCAGGTAAACAACGCAAGTTTTTTTCTACCAGACAGTGGATTCAGGGGAAGCGCTGAATTTCTTGAGAAGCAAAGCCCCACTAAAATTCATCTCTCTGGAAGTGATTTCACCCAATGCGATCCAGGCGATGATCTATGGCTAATGGAAATGTCAACGCTCGATCTAGATATGACATCTGGCATTGCCGAAGCAAGGGGCGTCACCGTCAGGATCAAGGATGTACCAGTATTCTACCTGCCTTATGCTAAATTCCCGATCGATACGCAAAGGCATTCAGGACTACTACCGCCGTCTCTGAGCAAGGACAGTGAAAGTGGCTATAATTTAACTGCCGCCTATTATTTCAATCTCGCGGCAAACCTCGATGCCAGCTACACCTACAGCAATATCGCCCAGCGCGGTAGTCTCCATCAGCTTGAAAGCCGATTTTTAACCACCGGAACTCAAAATGAATTACAGCTAGGATATATCAACCAAGATGAAATATTTGCTGAAGAACAAACCAATCTAGACCCAGCAAACGGCCAAAATGGCAAGCGCTGGTTAATATCGGCCCAGCACACAGGCCAATGGCAGGCTGTTAAATCAAGTATCAACTATACGGCACTATCTGATCAGGATTACCTACGTGAACTCGACAGCACACTTGTGAGTGGAGCAGATCACTTATCACAAAGTTTTTTTTCTAACGATCCCTATCCTCGAACTAAAACAGCGCTTAACCAATCGGCTTCAATCAACTGGCATGGTGAACATTTCAGCGCCAATCTGGCTATGGAAGGTTTTCAAAGCCTCCTACCCGAATTCGATGATCAATACGAGCGACACCCGGAGTTAAGTCTTAACTACAGCAACTCAACAGGCAATCTGCACTACTATGGCGAGGCCCAAATCAGTGAATTCAGAACTGCCTCCAGCCCTAACCTCAATCAACCTAACAGCCAACGTAAACTGATCACCTCGGGCATTAGTTGGCCATGGTCAAAACCCTGGGGCTATGCAAAGCCAGAAATCCAGATCCATCACCGCTCTTACCGAACCGATTTCGGGGATGGGAGTGAACAGCAGTCTAGTTCTGACCTAACGCCCATTGTTAGTTTCGATTCAGGCCTGAAGTTTGAGAAACTAATCAGTTCGGGTCAGTCTGCCTGGTTACAAACCCTGGAACCCAGGCTATTCATTTTGCACCAGGGTGGTAACCTGAAAGCGTCGGAAAATTTATATGACAGCCGACAGTTCAATCCTTCATTCAATAACCTTTTCAGAAAAAATCGATTCTCTGGTGTTGATGCCCTTATCCCAGGGGAACAGCTAAGTGTCGCCCTGACTAGCCGACTACTAAGCCAAGCCAATGGCCAGGAAGTATTGAGGGTTCAAGCAGGCAAGGCATTTTTTCACTATGACCTGCCCACACAAACTTACGATCAAATGACCGAAGCAGGCAAGTCTGCTATCTTTATAGAAGCCTCCTGGCAGCCGCGCAAGAATCTAAAACTCGACGGAAAAATCAATTGGAATACTGATCAAAAAAGCATAATCTCAAGCTATGCAGGATTCAGCTATCGACCCACAGGGTCGTATCTATTCAATCTATTCCACCTTTCTGAAAAGGTCCCCGCATCCTACTCAGAACATAGCCGATTAGAAAATAAGAAACTGACCCACGCCTCGATTGCAGTGCCTTTATCTACCTATTGGCGAGTTGTCGGCATGTGGAATTACGACTGGAATAGAAAGGAAAGCATAGAGTCAGTCGCTGCTGTAGAATACAATGGTTGCTGCTGGAGCGCGAAACTGGCCTACCGGGAATTTATCGATATTTTCCGGGGCACAGAAATGTCGCAACAACCGTACACGGAATTTAAAAGTAGAAGTGGCATTTTCATTGAATTTCAACTCAAGGGGCTCGGCAACATAGGTAGCGATCTGGTAAGACTCCTGGAACGAACCGTTCCAGGGTTTTCAGAACAACATTGATTGATAAGGCAACAATAATGAACATTTTTGGCACAGGGTTATTACTTTATTTGGTCATTCTCTCCTCGACAAGCCAGGCAGCACCGGTTGTCCTGGATAAAATAGCCGCCATCGTCGATAACGAGATCATCATGGTCTCCGAGCTTGAATCAAGAAAGACATCGATTAAAGCGCAGCTGACTGACCCGATGCGAATTCCATCTGATGAAATTCTAACCAATCAAATAATCGAACGCCTGGTAATCGAAAGCCTACAAATGCAGATGGCCAGGAGAGCGGGTGTTCGCGTAAGTGATGGCGAATTAAATGAGGCAATGAACAAAATTGCTGCGCAAAATAATTTGTCTTTACAGGAATTCAGCGAGGTACTCGTCGCCGATGGTATCTCCTACAACAGCATGCGTGAACAGGTGCAAAAGGAAATAATGATCAGCCGGGTTCAGCAAGGCATTATGCGTAATCGAATAGAAATAACCGACCAGGCCATCGACAATTTCCTCGGCTCGGAACTCGGGCAGTCAATCACTGCCGACGAATACAGATTTGCTCATATCCTCATGGCCGTACCTTCAGGCGCGGATTCGGAGGTAATTAAGCAAATCCGCCAGCAAGCAAGAGACACTCTTGAAGAAATAAATGCTGGAGCCGACTTCCAGAAACTAGCCATGGAGCGTTCCTCCGGGCAGAACGCGTTAAAAGGCGGTGATCTAGGATGGCGCAAACCTGATCAATTACCATCGATGTTTGCCGATATAGCCGAGACCATGAAACTAGGTGAGGTTAAAGGACCCATTCAGAGCGGGAGTGGTTTTCACATTATAAAACTCGAAGAAAGCCGAGGCGCAAGATCAAACGGATTCATCGACCAGACACGGACACGTCATGTCTTAATTAAAACAACGGAAATCCGTACGCTCGAAGAAGCCAAAGAACTGGCTATGAGTCTGCGCGATGAAATCATGGAAGGACGAGAATTTGGCGAAGTAGCCAGGTTATATTCCGATGATCCAGGATCGGCTTTAAACGGGGGTGACCTCGGCTGGAGTAGAGCAGGCGAATTCGTCGGAGCTTTTGAAGAGACTGTGTCAAATTCAGAAATCGATGAAGTCAGCGGGGTTTTTGAAACTGCATTCGGCTTTCATTTCCTCGAAGTAACCGGTCGCAGAACCGAAGACTTCAGCAATGAATTTATGCGGACTCAAGCGGAAAATTATCTACGTAGTCAGATGGTGGATGAAGAATTGGAAAACTGGACAAGAGAATTAAGGGAAGACGCTTTTGTTGAGATCCGAATCTAGCTTACCACTGGCAATATCCCCTGGAGAGCCTGCCGGTATTGGACCTGATATCTGTATTAAAGCTGAGAAGACCCTCGGCCCACTACCCCATCGTATCTATTTTACAGATCCAGACCTGATCCAGGAACGTGCATTATTACTCGGCGCAGACCTGCCTGTTTCAGTCCTCTCAAAGGCAACAGCATACGATCCTGAGGCGATGAACATCCAACCCATCAGCTTGCCTTTCCGGTCGATTCCAGGCCATATCGACTCTAGAGCAGGCCCCTTTCTTCTGGAAGCACTAAGCCAGAGCGTCGCAGCTTGCCAAACAGAACGCTGCAGAGGGCTAATCACGGGCCCCATTAATAAAGCTGTCATCAACCAGGCAGGCATCGCATTTACCGGGCATACCCAGTGGCTCGCGGAAGAAACTGGTACCGCCAGGGTCGTCATGATGCTGGCCAGTAGCCGTCTTCGTGTCGCTTTAGTCACCACGCACCTGGCTCTTGCTGATGTGCCTGCGGCGATCACTTTTGAAAACATTGTAGCGACTCTGACTATACTATCTAAATGCCTGCAGCAGCAATTTCATATACCACATCCTGAAATCGTCGTGTGTGGGCTTAATCCCCACGCTGGCGAACAAGGCTACCTGGGCAGAGAAGAGATAGAAATAATTCAACCAGCCCTGGATCATTTGAAATCAAAGGGGCTTAACCTGATTGGACCCCTACCTGCTGATACCGCCTTTACCGAAAAGCAGTTACAAACTGCTGATGCTGTCGTCGCCATGTACCATGACCAGGGGTTGCCAGTACTCAAGAGTCAAAGCTTCGGAGCAGCCGTCAATATTACACTCGGCCTGCCTATCATTAGAACATCAGTTGATCATGGTACAGCTCTGGATATCGCCGGTAGCGGTAAAGCAGACTGCGGCAGTCTGCTCACAGCTATTTCAATGGCTGACCGTATGTCCGCAACTGCTAATATTAATCACCCATGAATGCAAAAAAACGCTTTGGCCAAAATTTTTTGCACAGTACCAGTGTCATTGAAAACATTGTCTCAGCAGTGGCACCGCAACAGCACGATAGAATACTGGAGATCGGTCCTGGCAAAGGATCACTGACCCGTCTTTTGGCAAAAAGGACCGAACATCTAATTGTCATTGAGATTGACCGGGACTTGATCCCTATTCTGGAAAAAGAGTTACCTGCTGAGGTCAACATTATCAATGCCGATATTCTCGAATACCCCATTGAGAAACTGCCTTCTCCGCTACGCATTGTAGGTAATCTACCCTATAACATTTCGACCCCATTGCTGTTCAGGTTATTCAATTATCCTGAACAATTAACTGATATGACCTTGATGCTTCAGGCAGAGGTGGTAGAACGCATGGTCGCCGCTCCTGGTAGTCGGGTATATGGAAGACTTTCGGTGATGACTCAATACTATTGCCAGGTGGAAAAAATCCTGGCGGTACCTGCATCGGCTTTTACGCCTCGACCAAAAGTTGAATCAGCCGTAGCAAGACTCCAGCCCCACAAGCAAAAACCATTCAACGCTGAGGACATTACCCTGCTGGGAGAGATTTTACTTCGAGCATTTGGCCAGCGCCGGAAAACCATTAGAAACTCGTTGAGCCCGTTCCTCTCGCCGGATGACTTAAAGTGCATTGGTCTGGACCCAAAGCTCAGAGCAGAAAATTTAAGTGTCGCTGATTTTACCGAGTGTGCAAACTTTGTTAGCCGGAAAAAGCAATGACTGTCTTTGCAATAGGCGATATTCAAGGCTGTTACAAAGAGTTCAGAAGCCTGCTAAAAAAAATTAAATATAGCAGCGGCAAGGATAGCCTGTGGATAGCTGGAGATTTAATTAACCGAGGACCAAATAATGTAGAAACCCTGCAATTCTTAATGGACCAAAACGACATTCAGATCGTCTTGGGCAATCACGACCTACATTTTATAGCCATTGCCCGCGGACTCGCAAATCAGCACAAAGGCGACACGCTGTCAGATCTGCTGGAGCATGCGGAACTCGACTCTTTCGTAACCTGGTTACGCCAGCAACCCCTTGTCAGGCATAACTCAGACTACGACACCTTGCTGGTTCACGCTGGCATACCGGGCATGTGGGACCGAACAGAGGTTCTGGCGCTTAGTAAAGAAGTGCATGATCAGCTCACTGCCGAAAGTTGTAACAGCTTCCTACAGGCGATGTACGGTAATAGTCCGAGTGTTTGGAGTAAGGATTTAACCGGCTTGCCGAGATTAAGGCTCATCACCAATTTTTTCACCCGAATGCGATTCTATCGCCATCCAGGTGAAATTGAATTAACCCATAAGCAAAGCCTGGCACCGTCAGGATTTAAGCCCTGGTTTGATTACCTGAATCCATCGATGCAGAAAACTACCATCCTGTTTGGACATTGGGCAGCTCTAATGGGTATACGACAGCCTAATCTGATCGGCTTGGATACTGGCTGTGTCTATGGCAGACACCTGACTGCCGTTCGCCTCGGGGATGGTCGATTGTTCCAACAGCAGGCTCAATCATGACCTGTCAGCATTATTTTTTATTACAAATGGTGTCGCCGTGAAAAAGTTACTGGTAGGGGGCGCTGTGCGTGACAAACTACTAGGAATTCCGCGCAACGAACACAGCGAACAAGACTGGGTAGTGTTAGGCGAATCACCTGAGAGCATGCTTGAACACGGTTTCAAGCAGGTCGGGAAAGCCTTTCCCGTTTTTCTGCACCCTGCGACCGGGCAGGAGTATGCCTTGGCCAGAAAAGAGCAGAATACCGGCCCTGGTCACCAGAATTTTACCTTCGACACTCGCCCTGATGTCACCCTGGAAGAGGATTTGTACCGCAGAGATCTAACGATCAACGCGATGGCAGAAGATGCACAGGGAACTATCTTTGACCCCTACGGCGGACAAATTGATCTCAGAGACAGACTACTAAGACATGTTTCAACCGCTTTTGATGAGGACCCTTTGAGAGTCTTCAGGTTGGCCAGGTTTTACGCCAGATTTAGAAGCTTCGGGTTTGAAGTACATGACCAGACTCGTTTGCTATGCCAGAACATGGTCAGACGAGGAGATCTTAACGACCTGTCTTCAGAGCGTATATTTATGGAACTTGAAAAAGCCATGAAAACAGAACATCCAGAGAAGTTCTTTGTCTTCATCAGGGACATCGGTGCAGCCAATCAACTCTGGCCAGAATTAACCGAAGCAGGAATAAGCAGACTGTCGCTGCTACCAAACGATCTGGAACCAGCACAGAAATTTGCCAGTCTCTGCGAGGGACTCGGCGAAGCAAGCCTGAAAAATATTAACAGCAAAATAAAAATGCCAAAATACTGGCAGGAACTGAACCTTCTATTAGCACGATATAGCGAACAGCTGATTAATCCTGACACAAATTCAGCGGCTCAGATTGTATCGACCCTGGAACACATGGACGCCCGCCGGAAACCGGAACGATTTGAAAAAATTCTTCAGCTTATCCAGGTGATACAACCAAAGCCATCAAACGAGACTACCACTAAATGGAGAAAATGGCAGGCATTATCCGCTGCGACCAAAACAAAAAACCTTTCGCCCGGGTTAACTGGCCCTGAAATTAAAGCCGCGCTGAGAGCCTTGCTGATTGAAATTATTGCGAACGATTTACATGGCTAAGGTCGCTCTCATAACTGGTGCTGCACAACGCATCGGCAGGGAAATTGCAATGTG
This sequence comes from Gammaproteobacteria bacterium, assembly GCA_018666555.1. Taxonomy (GTDB): domain Bacteria; phylum Pseudomonadota; class Gammaproteobacteria; order Pseudomonadales; family Azotimanducaceae; genus UBA9926. The sequence goes on along the minus strand of JABIZD010000057.1, from coordinate 10,356 downwards.
CTTCCACGCCCAAGGGTGGAATCTGGTCCTGCACTTTCAAACATCTGAAGGTCAGGCAAACGAACTGTGCGAACAACTCAATTCTGTTCGAACTAATTCCACCCGCCTGGTCAGGGGTGATCTAAGCGACCCTGCCTGCACTGAACAGGCAGCGGACCATTGGTTTAGCTCTGATCAGCGCCTGGATCTGTTAATTAACAATGCCTCGGTATTTTCGGCACAGCCCCTAAGCAGCATCGATCTAGCGCACTGGGAGAGCACCATAAATACTAATCTCAGAGGGCCTTTATTTTTATGCCAGGCACTCGCACCTAAACTCGAAGAGAGTAACGGTAGCATTATCAATATTGCAGATGTTTATGCCCAGCAACCGCTTCAGCATTACAGCGTTTACAGTATCAGCAAAGCCGGCCTTGTTATGATGACACGGGCACTGGCGCTGGAACTGGCACCCAATATCAGGGTCAACGCGATCTCTCCAGGTGCTATTTTACATCCAAGTAATAGTCAACCAGAAGAATCAGCATGGGTTGATTCCCTGCTCAAAAAGGTTCCTTTAAACAGAACCGGTAATGCCTCTGATATAGCGATAACAGCACTCTATCTGGCAACAAATTCCTACACGACCGGGCAGGTTATTGCGGTTGACGGCGGGCGATTAATCTCGTGAATTGTTACCCTTTGAACTAGTTGAACCTTTGTTGCTTGAAGCAACCAAACGTTTTTCCCTTGATACAGCGCGATAACCTATATCACGACGATACTGCATACCAGGAAACCCGATAGCCTGTATATCTTCATAGACCTGACTTTGAGCGTCACTGACAGATTTACCCAAGGCCGTGACGGCAAGGACTCTGCCGCCTGAAGTCTTAACTTTAGTACCCTCTAACATCGTGCCACAATGAAAAACCTTGCTGTTACCCGGCTTATTCAGCCCTTGGATTTCTTCGTTCTTTCGATAGGCCAGAGGATATCCTTCAGCCGCCAGAACTACAGCAACAGCAGCGTCTTCAGTAAATTCCAGACTGCAATCATTTAACTCGTTATTCACAGCACCTAAGCAAACACTCGCAAAGTCCGACTGCAGACGAAGCAGTATCGGCTGTGTCTCCGGATCGCCGAAACGACAATTGAACTCCACAACTTTAATGCCCCCAGTCGGCTCTATCATCAATCCAGCATAAAGAAATCCAGTATAGGGATGGCCATCTGCAATCATACCGGCCAAGGTGGGCTCTATAATCTCTCTTAAAATCTTCTCATGGATAACATCTGTCACCACCGGTGCTGGCGAATAAGCACCCATGCCTCCAGTATTGAGTCCCAAATCCCCATCATATATCGCCTTGTGATCCTGAGATGTAGCAAATGAGCGGTAGGTATTACCATTGGCGATCACAATAAAACTCGCTTCCTCCCCTTGCATAAACTCCTCAACCACGACTCGATGCCCGGCATGCCCAAACGCATTACCCTCCAGCATATGACTGATTACCTTGTCCGCTTCTTCATAACTCTGGGCAATCAGCACACCTTTGCCTGCGGCTAGACCATCCGCTTTTATAACCACAGGTAGAGGCAGGCTACGTGCGAATTCACAGGCTTGCGCGGATGATTCAAAACTGCCGTAGGCCGCGGTTGGAATACCGTGCTTAACAAGAAATTGCTTGCTGAAACTCTTTGACCCTTCCAGCTCTGCCGCTGCAGCAGAGGGACCCAGGCAGGCCAGGCCCGCATCATTAAACCGATCGACGATGCCCGCTACAAGCGGAGCCTCGGGACCCACGACTGTAAGCTCTATCTTTTCATGAAGCGCAAATTCAATTAAGCCATCGAAATCCATCGGCTCAAGACTGACATTAGTGAGCTCAGGTTCAAGCGCACTGCCACCGTTTCCAGGCGCCACAAAAACACGATCAGCTAGATCACTTTGAGCCAGTTTCCAGGCAAGAGCGTGTTCGCGGCCGCCGCTTCCAATAACGAGAATATTCAAACCCACTTCCCCAAATCAGGATAAACCTGAAACTAGTGTCTAAAATGTCGCATACCTGTAAATACCATCGCAATGCCAGCCTCATTTGCAGCATCAATCACTTCCTGATCACGTATCGACCCTCCAGGCTGAATTATCGCCTTAATACCAACCTTTGCCGCTGCATCGATGCTATCCCTAAACGGGAAAAAAGCATCCGAGGCCATAACAGAGCCAGCGACTGTCAAATTTTCATCTGCAGCTTTTATACCGGCTAATTTCGCACTGTAAACACGACTCATCTGACCTGCACCGATACCAATGGTCTGACTGTTTTTGGCATAGACTATCGCATTGGACTTGACAAATTTAGCCACTTTCCAGGCAAAATTGAGGTCATTCATCTGTGCTTCAGAGGGCTGTTGTTCGGTTACTACCCGTAAAGTCTGCTGGTCAACCAGTAAATCATCCCGACTCTGCAATAATAAGCCGCCATTGACCCGTTTCATGTCAAAACCCATGCTATCAACATCTAACGGACCTGCTTCGAGGACTCTTACATTTTTTTTCTCTGCAAGACATTGTTTCGCCGCGGATGTAATACTTGGAGCAATAACTACCTCAATGAACTGATTGTCTGCCATCTCCTGAGCCAACTCGGCGTCTAACTCCCTGTTAACAGCAATAATGCCACCAAAAGCTGAGGTCGGGTCAGTTGCAAATGCTGCACGATACGCATCCTGCAATGTAGCAGCCTCAGCAGCACCACAAGGGTTAGCATGTTTGACGATGACACAGGCTGCTGCTTCAAATTCCTTTACGCACTCCAGAGCGGCATCCGTATCGGCCACATTATTATACGAAAGCGCCTTACCCTGCACCTGAGTTGCAGCGGCGACGGACGCATTCGATCCATCCCCTTCCACATAAAAGGCAGCCTGCTGGTGAGGGTTTTCCCCATAGCGCATTTCCTGTTTCATTACCCATTGCTGCGTCAGGGTTCGGCCAAAGCGTTCTTTTTGAGCATTGTCCTCAAGCTGAACTCGGCCTAAATAATTAGCAATGGCAGCATCATAGGCGGCTATTTTTTCAAATGCCTTACAGGCTAACTCAAATCGAAAAGCCTCACTGACGACTCCTTGATGATCGGTCAATTCAGTTAACAATCGCGGATAGTCATCCGGGTCTACAACTACCGTCGTTCTGCAATAGTTTTTGGCAGCCGACCGAACCATGGCAGGTCCGCCTATATCAATATTCTCAATCGCTGTTTCAAGGCTACAATTCGGATCCACTGTTACCACCTCAAAGGGATAAAGGTTTACCACCAGCAGGTCAATGGCATCGATATCATGAGCATTCATGATATCGCTATCCTGCGGCAACCGACCTAATAAACCCCCATGGATTTTTGGATGCAAAGTCTTAACTCGGCCATCCATCATCTCCGGAAACTTGGTATACTGCGCAACTTCCTGGACAGACAGACCATTTTCCTGAAGTAACCGGTAGGTGCCCCCTGTTGACAATAAATCCACGCCCAGTTCTGCCAGCGGTTTCACTAACTCCACCAAACCACTCTTATCTGAAACACTGATCAGCGCTCTTCGGATACTTACATCGGACATAATCTACACCCACTAAAAGGAATTGTTCCCGGTTAACCCGGTACAGGTTAAAGAAGCTGATATTTCTTTAATTTACTACGCAATGTGCCTCGATTGAGGCCCAGGATTTCGGCCGCTTTACTCTGGTTATGAGCTGTATATTCCATCACTTTAGCCAATACAGTCGGTTCAACTTCTGATAAAACAAGCTCGTACAAGCCTTCAATGGTTTCTCCGGACATCATTCTAAAATAGTCTGTCAGGGCCTCATCAACGGCGGCAGCAACCCCTTTAGTTGAAGTTACAGGGGCTTCAACACCGGCTTCACTGGGTTGCCTGTCTTTTTTCATCAAGCGACCTTTAACTGTAATGACCTGGCACTAGCAATGAACTCAACCTGATAAGTTGAATTTTCCAAAGCATTGAACTGCTGCCTGAGCAATCGGCTATCCACATAATGCTCCTGCAGAAACCAGCCTACATGCTTTCTGGCAATTCGATGGCCTGCTGTCTCTCCATAAAACTCAACAAGTAGGCGTATGTGCTCTTGCATCACAGTCAATTTCTCTTCGAACAATAAACACGTTGCAGGTATCCCGGATTTCAAACCAGCGTCTATCTCAGCGGGCAACCAGGGCTGGCCTAGAGCAGCTCTACCCACCATCAGTGCATCGGCTCCAGTTAAGCTGATCACGTCTCGTGCCTTGTCAATGGAATCTATATCGCCATTAGCGATGACTGGAATGGAAACTTGGCTTTTCACTTCGCCGATAAGGTGATAATTCACCTCACCCAAAAACCTGCAATCCCTGGTCCTGCCATGAACGGTTAAAGCAGCAATGCCTTCATTTTCTGCAATTTTAGCAACACGGACAGCATTGACCTCGTCATAGGACCAACCCAGTCGGATTTTGAGGGTAACGGGAACGCGCACGGCTGCTACAACCCGGCTCAATATTCTGGCCACTAAACTTTCATCCCTCAGCAATGCCGACCCAGCGGCCTTGCGACAAACTTTCTTTGCTGGGCAGCCCATATTGATATCAACGATATGCGCACCTCGAGAGGCAATATCCCTAGCTGCATCTGCCATCATGTCCGGATCCGCGCCGGCGATCTGAACCCACCGCAAGCCAGCTTCACCATCGAATCTATTCCGATAACTGGATTTTTGAGATGACCATAACCTGCGGTCACTTGATAACATTTCAGACACCAGCCAATGACTACCGAAGCTACGGCACAGGTTGCGAAACGGCAGATCTGTCACCCCAGCCATCGGAGCTACAACAACTTGACTGTCATGGGTATGGACACCGATTTTCAGCATAATCAGATAGGAGCGGGAAAACCTGTATGTTAACAGTTGTTAACCTCGAGAGCATTAGATAACAGCTGTTTACCCGAGGGTATTAGATAATTCTGGTTGACCTTTAGGGCTTCAATTGTAAACGGTATCCCAGTACCGACAAGTTACTTTCCGCCAAGATCACCGGTAAGGAAAGCGGTAGAGAATCCCCTGCACCAACAAATCCGGCGTCTGAGGCTTCCGTGAGGTATTCGCCTGGATCAAATACGCGGTGCGCCACGGTTGCGCCACTAGCATTGGTTAATTCCAGTAACAGGTCAGGTAGCGGCTGCGCAAGGTCAGCGCTGTTATGTAGACGTGCCGTTATCAATCTCTGCCCCATCGAGTCAAGCGGGCTAATTTCTGATTCTTTGATGGTTAACGAGTCAATATCAATAAAAGCCGGAATCGCGCAGTTAAATATCTCGCAACCGGCCTCTAACCAGCTTCTTGTATACCGATTTGCTAACAAATTCTCAGAAAAAATCATCGTAACCTGCGCCAAGAACAGCAGTGTCAGTAAACCACTTACTAATAGAGTCCTGTCTACAGCGAAGCCTGTAGAGCGTTTTAACTGTGGGTCAACTGCCACACCGTTAATCGAGACTGCTTCAGCAGTGTCTATGGATGCGTTCTCGCCAACAGGATTAGTTTGGTCAGTAAATGCTGGGAATTCGGTTACTACTGAAGCAAATATTTCATCTAACTCCTCTTCATTAACACCAGCTTCAGCTAAAGCGTCTTCATTAACACCAAGTTCAGCTAAAGCATTTTCATCTAAAAAGGCGTCGTCTAAAGCGTCTTCATCAACACCAAGTTCAGCTAAAGCGTTTTCATCTATAAAATCATTATCCAAGCCAGATTCATCTATGAAATCATCAGCCAAGCCAATATCAGCCGAAGGGCGTTCAGGCAAAGAATCCTCGCCACTCAGCCTGGACTCCTCAGCGCCATGCTCTATCGCGTTGAAAATGTGCTGGCAATGACCACACTGAACCTGGCCCGCAGCTATCGCCAGATCATCAAGTGTCAACCTGAAGGCAGTCTGACACGCTGGACATTGCGTTAGCAGCATCGTTTGCCGTGGGCGCATACCCACCCTTCCCGATCGGCCTGGCCAACAAAGTTAATATCCTTGAGATAGGCAGATTGCACCTGGGCGAGCTGACTGTCCAACACACCCGAGAGCACAAGATCGCCATTGGAGCGCAAACAAGTCGTTAATAAGCCAGCCAGGTCAATCAAAGGTCCCGCCAGAATATTGGCGAGGACTACGTCATACTCGCTGCCTTCAAAATCTTCAGCCATAACGATATCCAGCCGGTCGGCAACTCCATTTAAAACTGCATTGTCACGTGCAGCCGTCAATGCCTGAGGGTCTATATCGACAGCCACACTTTTCTCTGCGCCCAGTAACAGGGCTGCAATGGCAAGTATGCCCGAGCCACAGCCATAATCGACTACCCGTTTACCCTTCAGAACCTGCTGATCCAACCATTCCAGTATTAGCCCGGTAGTCGCATGAGTACCCGTTCCAAAGGCTAGACCAGGATCTAGACGAATCGCCGTCCTGGCTTCAACGGGTATTTCATATGCTGTTGGCACAACCCATAAATTCTGCCCAAAGCACTTAGGCTTAAACTCCTTTAACCACTGCCGCTCCCATACCTTATCTTGTAAAATTTCGATCTGATGAACTTCTGTTCCATCTGCTTCAAGATTATTTACAACCTCTGCAATGGTTTTATCCTGATCGAATAATCCACAGATATAAAGCGAGTCCCATAAAGGCGTTTCCCCAGGACCGGGTTCAAAAATAGGGGCATCCTGAGAGTCGGTAAAAGTAATCGCCACTGCGCCATTAGCCCACAAACACTGCTCTAAATCATCAGCATTCTCAGGGCCAGCCACTAATGTGATCTTGTGCCAGTGCATGGAATTAACGGCCTCTCATATCAATTATCTAGTTACTGCTCGGGTATTGTTTTCAGTGGCTAGCCTGCAACCAACTGGGTTGCGTGTTCATGTAGCATAGGTGCGCGCAGGCATCGATCTCACCTGAAACTGCATTTTCATATTAGGACCCACCAGGCTTACTTAGCTGCTGGAAAGCGGACTGCAGTGCCAGCTCGTAGCCTAAAGAACCTAGACCCGAGATAACACCAACAGCAATCTCAGACAGGAAAGAATGCTTTCTAAACTCCTCCCGTCCGAATACGTTAGACAAGTGAATCTCAATAAAGGGAATCTGTACAGCACTAAAAGCATCCCGCAAAGAAACACTGGTATGAGTAAAAGCACCAGGATTAATAATGATAAACTGCGCTTGTGTTCTAGCCTGGTGGATAGCCTCGACCAGTTCATGCTCAGCATTTGATTGAAAAAAGTGCAGCTCAAGACCAAGACCATTAGCCTGCTCCTGCAATCGATCATTTATATCCTCTAAAGTATCGTAGCCATATATTTCCGGCTCTCTGGTACCAAGCAGATTCAAATTAGGTCCATTGAGGACAAGTATCATGTTCAAGTTCAATCTCCAGATAAAATATTGCTGAAAACCTCCTCCAGTGCAGAGCAATCTTAGGTGCTTTACGACGAAATACAAAATATTCCGGCATTCGGGTCAGCTTTCGTTTGATTCCCGGTCACTGCCTGTACTTTGACTGTTGTAAGAAATCAGCCTTTATAAGAAGTTGCCGTTTTTCGCCTGCAGGTGTCTAAATCCCTTTCCAGCAAATAACCGTAGCGCAACTTATTTCAAATTTCTGGCTTAATGCGATCACCACCCAAGCCCGAACATTCAAACCACACCCAGCCATCTTCACACTCCCGACCCGGGACTCCACCAAAATGGGTTACATCTATACTCGGACTATTGCTTTCATTCAGGGCAAGATCCAACCGCTCTTCCACATCTCCGCGTCCAGCTACTTGCCGTTCGCGATGCCTGTCACCTAGGGCAAATCGATCATCCTGGTTTGCGGTGGGTAACAGTATCCAAGTTTGGCACAGCCCTGATATCGAACTTCCAGTACCGTTTCCCCTTGATTAGAAACCGATCCATTTGGAACCGAAATATTCAAGTGGTCCTCAAAAACGATTACATCACCGAAATATTCATCAAATGTTTCTATTCCCGCGGGAAAATCAAGCTGCACGGCTTCACTGCCAGGCTCTGAAACCGATATTCTCTCTTTATAAAGGTAATACCCGGGAGCAATACGCCATTGAATTTTTACTTCGTCAACGTACGCCAGGACTTGCAGACCAAAGGCTTCATCCACGGGGAGAATCCTGGTCTTGGTCAAGCCATTAAGACCCTGGACTGCGGCCCCTAAAGATAAGGTGCATCCGGCCAAGAGTATGACTGATATCAATCGTTTTCTGAACAACATGCTTTGTTTGCCTATCATGGTCGCGCTAAAATAACATTATGAACCATAACGTCCGGTATCACAGCCTCGGTGTAAACTATTTCATTGCGCTTGCGTTGCTCGCCTCCTTGCTGGGCGGCTGTCAGATGCTGGAACCGGTCTCATTAAGCAAGCAAGCCCAAATCAATGAAGAAGAACAGCAGCTCGATCAAATGTTACTGCAGGAAGACCAAGCTCGCCTCCGAACCATTGATATGCACTTAACGCTGGCTGAACAGGCAGTTGAGGAACTAAGGCTGACAACCCCGACCCAGGGTAGTGCCCTACATCACTATAAAGCGATTCTGCGCTTACAGAATAATCACTCTCAAGCTATCAAAGGAATGAGCGATATCATTGACCAATATCTGAGTTGGGCACTAACGCACATCGAGGATGATCAATACAGCGCGGCCAGACGACTACTCGACAAGGCTTATCTTGTTGACCCATTGGCTCCAGAAGTGGCGGCGATGGCCGAACGTCTTGAAATCAGCCGACAAACAAAAACAGAAATTATCGTCTTACCGGATTGGATTCTAAGTGAGCAGCAGGAAATCGAAACGTCGGTACCAGAGTATGTCTTAAGCTATTTTCAGGACATCGCCGCGGAAATTCAGAAAAAACAAGCGGCAATTACGCTCTATTCGAAGCATGATGCCCAGGGCCGCTGGCTTTATCGGCACATTAACGAACATTCAGAAAATCGAGTTAGTGCTATCCTGAAACGAGACACACCGACTCGGATTGAACTGCACTATCAACCTCAAAGTGATCAACCTCAAAGTGATCAACCTCAAAACGAGCAACCTCAAAACAATGCACGCCCTTTGCAGCAGGGAGAATCTGGACCAAAATGAAAAATTATTTCAATAACCTCCTTGATGAAAATCGCGAAAAACTCGAAACCATGAGCTTTAACAGCATTGGTAAAGTTACCGCAGTTGCCACCATCATTGTAATTCTGCTGTGTTCCGGTCTATCTTTCTATTGGGATTCGGAACCCGAACTATTTGACGTAAAAAAGAACCAGGCTGACCTGCTCGCGACAGCAACCCGACAACCTATAACAGGCAGTGCGACAATAACCGCCATGATAACGATGGCTGATGTTATGTTACACAAGCCAGGGGGATATCTCAGTAATGATATCGCTCCTCCAGGCATCTTCATGGACAACATCCCCAACTGGGAGCTTGGCGTATTAGTGCAGCTCAGAGATATGGCCCGAACTCTTAGAAATAACCTAAGCCGTTCTCAATCTCAATCTCAGGAAGATAGCAGCCTGGTAGCCGCAGAGAACCAGTTTTATTTCGACAATAAAAAGTGGGTCTTTCCCGAGTCAGAAACCGAATATCGAAAAGGGACTGCCGCGTTATCAGACTATTTGCAAAGACTTGGCGATGAACAACAATCAAAAGCCCAATTCTACGCCCGAGCTGACAATCTCAGAATATGGCTATCTGAAGTGGAAACACGCTTAGGCAATATCTCACAGAAACTGAGCGCCAGCGTGGGTAAGCGCCAACTCGATACCGCTTTAGCAGGGGACAGCGCAGCCAACCAATCAACACTCACAGAAAAAGAACTCGAATTAAAAACCCCGTGGACCGAACTGGACGACGTGTTTTACGAAGCAAGAGGCACCACCTGGGCACTAATCCATCTACTACGCGCTGTAGAGATCGATTTCGCAGATGTGCTCGAGAAAAAGAATGCCACTGTTAGCCTGCAGCAAATCATAAGAGAACTTGAACCAACTCAAGATCGCTTATGGAGCCCAGTCATCCTAAATGGCAGTGGTCTCGGTATATTAGCCAATCATTCACTGGTAATGGCCTCTCACGTATCAAGAGCAAACGCGGCATTAATTGATTTAAGACGCCTTCTGGAACAAGGATAACCAAACCAGGGCTAATTTGTAGTGAAAATCCACACCTAAGAGTTTCCTAATGGCCAACCATTCACTGCTAATGGCCTCGCACGAATATCAAGAACAAACGCGGCATTAAT
>JABIZD010000128.1 GCA_018666555.1 Gammaproteobacteria bacterium | reverse complement strand
TAAAGAACGTATGAATAAAGTTCGAGCTGAAAAAGGCCTGGAGCCGCGCTAGAAATCGAGCAAAGCGGTGTTATGCTCGAGGTGAGTATAAGCCGCTCTGTCAGGTCCGTTATAAGCGCATTGAAGTGTGCCGATAAGTTCGTGAAGTAGCTACTATTTCTTCGTTGCAGCAGCGACAATATCTCGCATGCCTTCCCATTCGTTCCACATATTACACATGGCTTGTTTGGATCTTTGCCACGGGTCATTGCCATGTTCATATTTAAGCCATTCCCCAAGCCATCCCCGGTCCGGATGATCTGATATCCCTGTAAGTACTTTGGCTGGTTGTCGGCGTTTATTGCGGATGCGGAAAATAATGTTTTTCCGGGATTCTGTGCCATTTTCATTGCGTGAACCAGAATGTGGAATATGGTAAGTGGCAATACAGGCATCACCCGGTTCCATAAGAATCTGCACAGGCTTGGGCCACCTTCTGCCGTCTGGCGTAGCTAGGGAATCCTCGTCGATGAAAGCACCAAGAATCTGCTCTGGCAGGTAATTCATGCCAGAACGGTTCTCGGAATTGGTATTCAGTCTAGGCCAATCTGGGCCTTCAGGGCCGATATGCCCGTTTTGAGCATATTGCCATTTAAAAAATTTCTCGGTGAGATGATGGGCACGGGGTAATAGTGAAGTCTGGCCGCACCCGGGTTGGCTCTGGTCATTAAGGCAAACGAAGACAAATGCGGTAAAGCTACCCAGTCCGAGGGTCATTTCTGGATCCTGGAACAAAGGCGTGTAGTTGTGACCCATGACCTCAGCAGTGCGGCCCAAATCCCCCTTGGGACCAGACCGAATATAGCGATTATAGATATCTTCTGAGGTGCCCTGCTGGATTTCCTGGGGCTGGGCGATCGTGATGTTACCGTCCATATGCAGTTCAGCCCCATAGTAGGGCATGTCCTTGTCTTTGTAACCCAGGTTATTGTAGTGGTTGCCGGGAGGCCTTTTTTTTAAGATGCCAATCTGAGCAGCCTGTGGTGGATCGAACGGTCCCATGACTTCATTCAGAACCGAGGTGATCGAAGAAGCATTGACCAAATCGGTCATTGATTTTTCAGTGGATAGGTTTTCGCCTTTCTTTGCTGATTTGATTCGCGCTAAAGCACGATCGACAAGGTGCTCTGAAACCGCCTTTTTGAGGACGATAAAGCCTTGATGGTACAGAAATTGTTTTTGTTCCAGGCTCAGACGATCCATTGGAATCTCCAGCTAGACTGCTTTGGTGTTTGACTTAATAACCAGTTTTGCGGTTAGTTTTACCTTTAGTTGCACTGTATTTATCAAGGATAGTTTGTAAGTGAATGGTATCTGCTAAAGGTTAGCCTAAAACCAGGAGCCGTTATAGTGCTGTGCAACTGCGGGTATCGACACGTCCAGTTGGGTATTCCCAGCTAAAGTAGACCAATAAGTAGACCAATATCAGGACTAGATACCGCCTTTCAGTCTTTCAGCCATATCAGGCCCTGGGCCTGGACTGTTTTCTCGTTCAAAACGCAGACCGTCTTTGTAGCTCTTTTCAAGCCCGGCATTGACCAACATTTTGTCGGCCCTTAGCGTATGCCAGGAGTTAGCAGTGATAGTTAATGCAAGCTCCATACAGTGCTCCATGAGCGTCTCATCCGAGACCACTTCATTTACCAGGCCAAGTTCGACGGCATCGGCGCCTCGATAAACCTTGCCGGTATACATCATCATTTTTGCGTTATTAAGCCCGATACGTCTTGGTAGACGCTGGGTCATTCCCCAGGTTGGTGCCATCGCCCATTTACCATGGGTATCTGCAAATCGGGCTGACTCAGCAGCGATAAGCAAATCACAGGCCAGGGCGAGTTCCAGCGAGCCTGTATAACAATGGCCCTGAATGGCTGCGATCACGACTTGAGGCAGTGATTCCAGGGCCTCAAGGGTTTCTGCCTGGTAATACCTGCTCGGTGCTTGTTCGCCGGCCTGTATCGCCTTTAGGTCGTTGCCAGCAGAAAAAGAACGGCCTTTGCCGCAGAGAATTACGCAGCCTATTTCGTCGGGCTTGGCCTTAATGGCATCGATATGTGCTCTTAGCTCGACAAATAGGGCCGGGCTCAATGCGTTAAGAGTTTCAGGTCGATTCAGGGTTAAGGTGCTGATGCCCTGTGAGTCATGTCTAAGGACAAGTGGCATATTAAATTCCTTTTCAGGTGGTTATATTGTGGTCTTTCCTAGCATTTAGTCTCAATTTCAAGTGTGCTTTCGGTCTGAGTGGTCTAAACCATGGTTATCTCAGCGACGATCCAAGCAATTCTCTGGCGATGACATGGCGTTGTACCTCACTGGGTCCCTCACCGATACGGCGGATCCGCATCTCCCGGAACCAGCGCTCCAGGGGTAGGTCTTTAGCTACGCCCAGGCCACCAAACATCTGCATGCAACGATCGACAACTCGCCCACCGGCTTCACTAGCCACCAATTTAGCCATAGCGGCCTCCTTGCGATAGGGCAACCCCTGGTTGGCTTTATGGGCTGCCTCGAGGGTAATCCAGATAGATTGTTTAATGTCTATCTCATTGTCGACCAGCATCCATTGAATGGCTTGTCGTGAAGACAAAGGAGCGCCAAAGGTTTCCCGTTGGGGTACATATTCAAGGGCCATTTCATTGGCTTTGATGGCGACGCCAATACAGCCAGCAGCATAGGGTATTCTCTGTCGGGTGAGCCGGTCATTGGCAATGGCAAAGCCCTTATTGAGCTCTCCCAGGATGTTGCTGCTGGGAATACGCATATCAGTAAATTGTAACTCGGTTGCGTAGTGTGCCGACCTTAAAGTGTGAACCACACGTCTAACATGAAAGCCTGGCGTGTCAGTATCGACGATAAAGCAAGTGACCCCATTGCGGCCTTTGTCAGTGTCGGTGCGCGCAAACACAAGGCCGAAATCAGCTTTATCAGCGCCGCTGATCCAGAGTTTGCTACCATTGATAATCCAGTCTTTGCCGTCAGCGATGGCTTTGGTTTGAATGGCTCGGGCCGGATCAGAACCACCGGAAGGCTCGGATAGACCGAAAAACCCCCTTTTTTCACCTCGCAAAGTAGGGTGGAGATAACGTTCCTTTTGGTCATCAGTTGCCTCAAAAAGCTGAGCCAGGCCGGCACCACCAAAGGTACCATAGCAGGGCGCATATAAGCCGGCACGATGCTGCGACATCTCGATTGCAAGCAGGGTGCGGGTTACCAGGTCGATTTCAGGCCCCCCGTATTCGGGCGGAATATCCAGTCCGTAAAGTCCCATGGATTTGGTCTTTTTGACCAGGCGAGCTTTGTCTTCGGCGCTGATTTCATCAGCATCAGGGTCGAGGTTTAATTCCAGGGGAAGAATCTCTTCACGGACAAATCGGCGAACCATGCTGACTATGAGCTCCTGTTCATGGCTTAAGTCCAGGTTCATTAGCTTGGGCTCAATGTGCCGACTTTGATATCGGAATTGTGGATGGGTAATTGGTTAAAATCAGCTTTATGGACCATGAGCAGTTCCTTGAATCGGCTCAGATAGGCACTGGTTACCTCGGTCCTGACTTTGGCTGCTTTTGGGATTTCGTTGGCTGCCTGGCTGATAGCGGAGCGTAGGCCAAACAGGCTGTTACCGCCGGCATAACCGATATAAATAATTTCATCGTCTTGATTAGCCAGTTGGAAAACGCCGAGTTGGCCGCCTAGCTTGGGTAGGGTAGGAACCAGCGGTAACCAGGGCTTGGTCAGTCTAATGGCTGGCATATCAGCGACGCAGGTCCACTTCATTTTTTTTCTTGGGCATAATGGAGATTTCCATGGGTGCAAAGTGCTCCATATCAATGTCAATGAGGTAAGGCCCTGATGCCGCCATGGCATCGTCGAAGGCGGCTTCAAATTCAGTGACGGATCCGACTCGCTGGCCTGGAACACCCATGCTCCTGGCCATGTCAGCGAACGCGACCTTACCCAGGTCAGTCTCGTTGATTCTCCCGAATCGATTACTCTGCAGCCAGCGGAGAACGCCATAGCCGGAGTCATTAAACAGGCATATGATCAGTGGCACCTGATATTGAGCGACGGTCGCCAATTCTGTGGCATGGAACATAAAACCGCCGTCCCCATGAACGATAACAGTCTTTTCCCCGGTGGCTATGGCAGCACCGATACTCATCGGAAACCCCGGGCCGATCGCGCCCGAAGTTGGGTTTATTGACGTACGAGGCTTATAGATAGGGAACTGCTGGTTGCCCCAGTTGTAAGCCGAGATGGTTTGATCTCTGGCAAACACAGCATTAGTGGGTAATTTAGCCCTGATGCTATCCATTACTTGAGGCCAGTCTGCACCGAGACGGTTTCGCATGGCGCTTCTAACGCCATCCCGGGCTTCCCATATTGACTGGTTGAATTGGTTATCATTAGGGGTTACTTCTGCCAGGGCGGCGTTCATGGCGGTAAGTGCAGTACCTGCATCTGCTAAGACTGGATATTTAGCCGCATGGGTGCGGCCGATCATGGTGCCATCGATATCGATTTGTATCAGGTCTCCTGGAGGCGTTTGCTCCTGGAACTGGCCATCGACACCGACGGCAAAGCGGGTACCAATGGCTATGGTCAAATCAGCACTTTGAATCGCGTTGTAAATGCCAGCGCTGTTGTAGTAATTACCAATGCATAACGGATCGTCCTCGGCAATTACGCCCCTGCCGTCGACAGTAGTCAGGACCGGGCAGTCGAGTTGCCTGGCGAGTTGCTGCAGCGCGGCACTGGCCTCGGCAGCAATAACACCACCACCTGCAACAATAATGCGTTTGTTGCTCTCCAGAATTCGCTTCACTGCCGAGTCGAGTTGGAGTGGGTCAGGTTGGGCTGGGTCGGAGGTTGGGTATCCAAACTCCATTGTTGTTGCCGCAGCATATTGTAGGTCTATCGGTATTTCCAGCGCACCCGGTGCTGGCCTGCCGGTAAACAGATCCGAGACCACCGTTTGCAAGCAGGCTCCGAGCTGGTTGATGTGGCGGGGACTCTCTACCCGACGACAGACACTCCGGAGCATGGCAACTTGATTTTCGGCTTCATGGACATAACCTACACCTCGTCCGTAAAACGCAGTTTCAGCTTGCCCAGTGATTACCAGCACTCTGGAAGAGCCATACTGCGCCTCATAGAGGCCGGTTACTGTATTTGAAGTGCCCGGTCCCGTCGAGGCGATCATGACGCCTAGTTTTCCAGTGGCTCGAGCATAGCCATCGGCTGCATGCGTGCCTGCCTGTTCATGCCGCACATTAATGATCTTGGTTTTCCCTAGTCTGTTGATGGCATCCAGTAAAGGCATATTGTGAATACTGACGATGCCAAAAACGTGTTGAATCTCAAGTTGTGCTAAAGCATCTGCGATCAGATCGGCGCCAGTGAAATTTGACATGGGTATCCCTTAACGTTTGTATTGTTTTTGGTCTGTGTGCTCTTGAAAGCGGGCCAGTTGTATCAACCTTGTTGAGCTTGGCCGTACCTTATGTAGATCATAGTTTGTAATAGTTTGTAATAGTTTGTAATAGTTTTGTAATAGTTGTCTAACTGACTAAAACATCTAATGCTGCATAGGTCAACGAGTCGCATGGCTGTAATCAGCAGATGATTACGTTCACCTTGACCTCAATGTGCTTTAGTTTGGTTTGACTAAGCCCCCTAACGAACATCCTCCAGCAAGTCAGTTTAGCGGTCAGGGGGTAAATTTATAGCTGGATTACCATTAAAAAAGTCAAACGGTCTCAACTCGAAGCTGTGCCACATCACCGGCATGACCGGCCAGTCTTCTGCTCTCACCATGTGATGCATCCCGATGGTATGCCATAGGACAATATCCGTCTCTTTAATCGATCCGTTGTCACTAGTGAATTCAGGAAGGCCTTGGCCGGGCTCGCTCAGGGTTGGAAACTCACCTGCCGCGTAACGCTCGTTCCGGTCATAAGGGGTAATCCAGAGATGATGATTAATAAAACCGGCTCTTCTTCTTGGGTAATCGTCTTCGCTTAATAAAGTAAGAGCATTGCGGCCAGGTTTTAGCTGGTAGCTGGTTGGGTAGCCAACATGGTTCTTTCGGCGATCACTGAATCCCCGCCACAATGCCGGCTTTTGTAGATTGATATTCAACTTTGCAGTCGCCTCTGAGGTCAATGCAGTGGACTTTTTAACCCAGATACTTTTGCGTCGGTCGCCCTTGAGTCTTTGCTGCTCTAACTTGTCGAGGATGAAATTGTTTTTCGGGCCGTCGACATCAAGGTCGACGCGGAAGCTGAAATAATGATCATGATTAACGCCAATAACGTGCGGGTCAATGAAGCGGCCATAGGCATCCGCGGCGGCACTGCCTTGCGAATCTTTTGCTACTGTATAGGCGTTTTTCTGGGGGCTCATCTTTACTTCAACGATACCAGTTGCACCTACGCTTGCCTCCATAGAGCCATCCTGTCGAAAAACCCAGTCGAACAGGTAGTCATAATTGCCTATAACCGCTGCACTGCGCACGACCAGGTCTCTCTTAGGCCGGCTTGCGGTGTTGTTATTCTCCACGTGACGCCATGCTGGATCGCCCTGATCGCGCTCAAATATACACAGGCTGTCATTGACAGTAGTTGGTCTGCCATTGCTCTCGATATTGAGGCTGTGTGTATAAAGTGCATAATCAGGGCAGTCCTGGCCTCTCAGTAAAGACTTGAAAATACCCATACCAGAAAATTCGCCGGCATCGATAAAATTGCGTGCATGCCAGGCAAAGCCAGGGTCCATATAGGGAACAAAAATCTCCGACAAATAAGCCTGGTACATAATGGGGCGGTCTTCACCCTGGTCGGTATAGCGCACTACTGAGATATTAGGGCCAGTTCTTTGGTCGACTCGCACATGAAAGTTCCAGTTCTGCCAGGATATCTGGTGACCTTCTACTTTAAATCCCGGTCCGTCAGGTTGGCTGATAAGGATGGGTCCAGGGACCTCTCTTAAAGGTCCAACAGAGTCTAAATCAAAATCTGCAGTAGTATCGTGTAGCTTGCTTGCACCTTCATCTATGACTTCAAGGACCTCGCCACTATCTACATCCACGACAACGGTGAGGCCTTCGATTTGTCTCGGCCAGGTATTGTGGACACCGTTAGGGATATTACAGCGAAGATGACCGATGCGTTTCCCGGCTTCCTTTTCTGTTCCGAAATAACCGGGTGGAATGGTAATACAGTTCAGGAAAGTGAAGTCTTCGATACCGCGTTTTTTCATGGCATCGATGAACTCTGGATGGCCCATGGCCGCGGCTATACCCGCGCCAAAGTCCTGCGCTACCCACATGGTGTGGGCATTTTCAATGGGCTTGATAGAGCGGAGTTTTTTCCGGGTCAGGTCTACGATCGTTTCATAACTACCCGTTTGGTTTCGGATCACCACGAAAGCCGATCGGTTGGTTTGTTCGCCGGGTTTCCATTTCCATACCTTGTCTTTGGCGGGTTGCTCAAGACGAACCTGCGAGAAAGAGGTGCTTTGGTCTACATGGCCGGCGTCACGGAGGACTTCTAAAGTGACCCAGTGTTCCTGCCAGGTGAGAGGATCAAGCGGGTGTGCATTAGCGCTTGCCAAACAGCTTGCGATTGACGAAATCATTAGAACCGCAGCCGTTACCAAATATCTCATACATCTTCTCCTCAGATTTAATACGCTCAACACGTTAGATAAACAGAATCTGTTTTTTTTCAATTGATCAAGATTAACCCAATGATAATGTTTAAGACAGCATGTTGATTTCATTGGAATAATTCAGCTCGGCAGCACGCCCACAGAATTCCTGTTCTGTCATGGCCTGCATAAGGTCTGAATCATGGCAGTTTACCCAGACTCGCTGATTGGATTCGTTAATACAGGATAGATGCGCAACAGCAGGTTGCTCTTGATCGAACATGACGGTATAGGACTCGACTGTAACCCGGCCGCGGTATTCGGGCAGGCATTGTCGTCCGGGCAGGGCATCAAGCTGCTTCTGCACATTGTCTCGCTTAAATGCGTTAACGGGTGGAAGCCCTGAATAAATAGCCATGGCCTGTTTGTAAAGGTTACCCCCATTGGCGGTAACCAGTGCCGTCTTGTCAGGTTCTTGTCGTAGTAAGTTGACAGTCCGGGCGATGCTGTGCATGACATAATTATTCAGAGGCCCACCTCCGAAGGTTAAGCCGCCGGTAACGCTCAATGGGCTTGTTTCAGGAATGCCGAGTTCCTGTGCTGCTATCTGGACAGCTGCAGGGAAACAGCTGTAAAGGTCTATATAGTCAAGATTTCCTGGTTCCATTCCGGTCAATTCGAACAGTCGTTGGCCAACTAACCTTATTGCCGGAGAAGAGTGGAAGTTGTATCTGACAGAGGCAGAGAAGTGATCGTTGCCCTCGACTCCGGCATGAGGATAAACCCATTTTGATTCCGGTATACCTAGGGTCTTGGCTTTAGCCGTTGAGCACATGATTAAAGCAGCACCCATATCAACCGCGTTATTGGAATTCATCAATTTTGTATAAGGAATGCTGATGCGGCGGTTGCTACTAGATGCGGTTCGGATCGTTTCTGCAGAAACTGGGTTCTTTAGCCAGGCATCAGGGTTACTAGCAGCAATCCTGCTGAAATTTGCCCACAGCGTCGATATTCTTTCCAGGTGTGCCGGGATGGATTCACCACGGTGATGGCGGATGGCATTTTCATACAT
>JABIZD010000193.1 GCA_018666555.1 Gammaproteobacteria bacterium | reverse complement strand
ATAAGTAAAAACATCTTCCAAGGGTGTCTTGAATACATTAGATATTTTAAAAGCAACTTCTAAAGATGGAGAGTATTTGTCTTTTTCAATGGCAAATATTGTTTGCCGAGTTACACCCACTTTATCTGCTAAAGCTTGCTGAGACATTTCGTCTGCCTCAAATCTTAATTTTCTAATATTGTTACTTAAACTCTTAGACAACTTAAATACCTTTACGGTAATGGTAGAGTTGGGTAATAAAATTAGTCACTTCTGCCAGAACAACAAATAGTAGTAACAAATGGGATATAAATGCCGTGGACGAATTTTCTAAAATATCATACCAACCACCACTTCCAACATACAAAAGTTGTATCAATAGAAACCATACCCCCACACTCAGAACCCAGTAACTATTTCTATAAGAAGTTAGTTCAATCAGTGCATCTCTTTCATCTTCTTTATTTTTTCCTGCCAAAAAAGATTGAATAATAATCTCCAATACCACGAATAGAATAATTGGTTTAAAAATGTCATTAAACGTAAATTCATGTCCAATATTAAACATTTGATTTGAAAATACTTGGTAAAAATACCATCCAAACACCAATAAAGTAGCACCCAGTGAGGCAAGTAAACTTTTTTCCTTATACGACATATCCATCATCCAACTACATGTATATATATTTTTACATAATGTAAAATATTTTTTACATAATATCAAGATGAAATATCAATTCAACTTATGAGATTCAATAGTAGCAAGAGTTTGCTATATCTTTGTTTTTAGTGCTCTGAAACCCGCATTCTTTCGTTGCTTTGACAGAGTTTGTCACACTTTTAATGGTCTGAACGGGTTGATTCTAGAGTGTTTGTTCGATTTGTAACTATTCCCACTCAATCGTTGCCGGTGGTTTACTGGATATGTCATAAGTTACCCGGGAAATACCACTGATCTCATTGATAATCCGACTCGAGACATTCTCCAGAAACTCATAAGGTAAACGCGCGGATCGGGCGGTCATAAAATCTATCGTCTCGACTGCTCGAAGCGCTATCACATATTCATAACGCCTTGCGTCACCCACCACGCCCACTGATTTGACAGGTAAAAACACAGCAAAGGCCTGACTCACCTTATCGTAAAGCTCAGCCCTACGGAGTTCCTCAATATAAATCGCATCGGCTCTCCTCAACAATTCAGCATATTCACGGTTTACAGCACCTAAAATCCGAACCCCCAAACCAGGGCCAGGAAACGGGTGCCGGAAAACCATTTCTTTGGATAAGCCTAACGCCAGACCAATTTTACGAACTTCATCCTTAAATAGTTCACGCAGTGGCTCAACAAGTGCCAGCGTCATTTCTTCGGGTAATCCACCGACGTTATGGTGAGACTTGATGACATGGGCATTTCCGTCCTGGGTCCCGGCCGACTCAATTACATCTGGATAGATGGTGCCTTGAGCGAGGAAGTGGGCGCCATCAATTTTAGCGGCTTCTGCATCAAACACCTCAATAAAGGTATTGCCGATAATCTTACGCTTGTCTTCCGGATCCTCAATACCGGCTAGTTTTTCGAGAAACAGGTCCTCTGCATCGACCCGAACCACATTAATAGGTAACGAATTGCTGGTTGCCAGTTCCATCATCGCCATTACCTGGTTACCTTCCTCGGACCTGAGCAAACCATTGTCAACGAACACACAGGTCAACTGATCACCGATCGCTCGCGATAATAATGCAGCCACAACAGAAGAATCCACACCCCCTGACAAACCTAATATAACCTGGTCTGTTCCAACTTGGGTGCGTACCTTGTCAATAATATTTTCGACAATATTAGTGGGCGTCCAGAGCCCACTACAACCACAGCAGCCCATAAGAAACCGCTTCAGGATCTCTGACCCTTCCGGCGTGTGTTGAACCTCGGGGTGAAACTGCAGGCCGTAGAACTGCCTTGATTCATCGCTCATCGCGGCAAACTCGCAGCTTGTGGTCGAAGCCAGCCCAACAAACCCTTCGGGCACCTCAACTACCTTGTCACCATGACTCATCCAGACATCCAGACACCCTGCCGCACCCTGTTTACCCGTATCGCCCAGGCCATCAAACAAGACAGATTCGGCCGTTAGATCAACCTTCGCATAACCAAATTCATGTTTGTCTGAAGTTTCAACCCGACCACCGAGTTGCTGAGCCATGGTCTGCATGCCATAGCAAATACCCAGAACCGGCACATCTCCTGAAAAAACAGCTTCCGGGGCTTTGCGATTCTGGACAGCAGTAACCGATTCGGGCCCACCCGATAGGATAATTCCCATCGGTGCAAATAAGCGAACCTGATCCCCGCTGATATCAAAGGGTTTGATTTCGCAGAACACGCCAAGTTCGCGCACCCGTCTGGCTATCAGCTGAGTATATTGAGAACCGAAATCAAGAATGAGTATTTTTTCTTGGTGTATATCAGAGTGATTAGATGAACTCATCGGGCCGCCTAAAAGCAAAACAGAATTATAAAGTCCCTGTCGGGTACAGCAACAGCTATTATTTCTAATTCTGGGCCAACCGGGATTAACACAGCTATTGTTATCTATGCTGGGCTTATCTACGTCAATTGACTCAGGATCTCCCAGATAATAAACCGCTTAACGGATCTACCCATGCTGCGCAAATTACTTGCGTAGCCTGCCCCTGCTAGAAACAGGCTTTGTTTTTCTGAGGACCTACAAGACCGTGCTACAGTGTATTATGCTTACTTCCGCCAAACATACCTAGAAAACGAGTCTATGAGCGCAATCAATGGCCATCAGGGAGCCAATATAGAAGTCTTTTCGGTCAGCGAACTCAATCGTCTTGCCAAGGGTATCCTTGAGCATGAGTTGCCCCTGGTTTTTGTAGAAGGGGAAATTTCCAACTTCGCCAAGCCCGGTTCAGGCCACTGGTATTTCACCCTTAAAGACAGCAAGGCGCAGCTGCGGTCAGCGATGTTTCGCAATCGTAATCAACGCGTCCGGTTCGCGCCTCGAAATGGCCTGCAGGTCCTGGTCAGAGGAAAAATAAGCCTCTATGAGGCCAGGGGAGAATACCAATTTATAGCCGAACAAATGGAAGAAGCCGGTGAAGGTGCGCTGAGACGGGCCTTTGATGAACTCCGCATGCGTCTGCAGGAGGAAGGTCTGTTTGCAAACGAGCTAAAAAAACCGATTCCGAAACTGGCAAACCACCTGGCCATCATTACGTCACCGACTGGAGCGGCAATCCGGGATGTGTTGAGTGTTGTCAATCGCAGGTTTCCTTCTTTGGCATGTACTGTTATTCCGACCCAGGTTCAGGGCGAAGAATCCATCGGCCAGGTCGTTTCCGCTATCCAGCAGGCAAACCAGTTCACGACTAATCCTTTCGACCTGATTCTGGTTACCCGCGGAGGTGGGTCGCTGGAAGATTTGTGGACCTTCAACACGGAACCCGTCGCCAGGGCCATGGCAGCAAGCAAAATTCCAATTATCAGCGCGGTCGGCCACGAATCAGATGTCAGCATCGCCGATTTTGTAGCCGACCTCAGAGCGCCGACACCCTCAGCAGCGGCTGAACTCATTGCTCCAGATCAGCATGAGTGGGCTTTGACCTTTGATCGAGTGGAAAGTCAGCTGATTGCCAGCCTGCAGAACGAAATTGAATTTCGGAAACTATCCGTCGATGCCCTTAAGAATCGCCTCCGTAACCCGATTCAGATACTCACTGAGCTTAAAAACAGATTAGTCCAGCTACAGAGGTCGCTGGAAAGCCATATTAAAAGAGCCCTACAGGGTCCTGACCTGCAAATAATGGAAAAGCACCTGACCCGTGCCATGAGCCAATTGCTAGATCAGTTCTGGCATCGTACCTCGCATATAGAACAAAACCTTCAATCGCCCCTACAGAAGATAAACTTAATGGCGAGTAGACAGCAGCAACTTGATGGCGAACTGGTGCAGGCCATGAACACAAAACTGGCTAATCACAAGAGCACACTGGCTCTAGCTGCAGGTAAACTGGACGCCCTAAGCCCGCTATCAACGCTGCAGCGGGGCTATGCCATCGTCCGCAACGCCGAAGGCTCCGTCATCACAAATGCTGCCCAAACCCGACCCGGTCAGCAAATCACGGCCAGGTTTGCCGAAAATGAAATAACAGCCGCAGTGATTGAGTCGGAGGCAAATAAAAAATGAAGCGGTTTTTCCTTTTAGGTGTGATGCTGTGCATTAGCCAGGTGAAGGCATTACCCAGTCACAACCCCGTACCCGGTGGCATAGCGGTGCTGGAGATTCCAGCGAACAGCTCAGCCCGTTTTGAAGGTGATCCCGTGTTAACTGCTTCAGACAGCGGCAAGCATTACGCCATCGTCGGTATCAGTCTCAGCCAAAAACCGGGCCTTGCAACCCTTGCGACCGACAGCGGCCAGGTTAAATTCACTATTGTCAGCAAAAACTACTTAACAGAAAGCCTGACTATTCCCGACCAGAGCAAAGTGACCCCACCCAGCCGTGACTACCCGAGAATCAAAGCAGAACGAGCTGAGATGAATCGCGTATTCACCAGCTTTTCTCAAGACAGAGTTGATTCCACCTTTGAACTTCCGGTAACCGGAAGGACTTCCAGCAGCTTCGGCAAGCGCCGCATCCTCAATGGCCTGCCTAAAAACCCACACAGCGGTATGGACATCGCGGCAGCAGAGGGAACGCCGGTGAAAGCACCTGCACCAGCCAGGGTGGCAGCAACCGGAAATTACTTTTTTAATGGCAATACGGTACTACTAGACCATGGCCAGGGGCTCATTACCCTGTATTGTCACTTAAGCCGCATTGACGTAAAAATAGGCGATAAGGTAGAAAGAGAAGATGTCTTAGGGGCGGTTGGGCAGACTGGCCGGGTAACTGGGCCGCATCTGCACTGGAGTGTCAGCCTGAACAATAATCGTGTGGACCCAGCGCTGCTACTGACTTCAGATCAAGACTGACGACGTTTTTTGTCGTTCTTCTTAACATGCGCCATCAATCTGCGTTTACGCGAGACCTGCCTTTGGGTTAGCTTATTCTTGCGGTCCTTGAAAGGATTATCACCTGTCCTGAATTCGATTCGCAGCGGTGTCCCTTTTAGATTAAGGGCCTTGTGAAAATGATTTCGCAAAAACCGCTTGTAAGACTCAGGAATTGAATCCGTCTGATTACCATGAATCACAATAATAGGCGGATTGCTGCCACCAGCATGGGCATAACGTAACTTTATCCTCCTGCCTTTTACCAAGGGTGGCTGATGGGCCAGCAGGGCATCGGTCAAAATGGTATTTAGCTTTGCAGTCGATATGGGTCGGGTCGCTGATGCATAAGATTGAAGTACCGAGTGATATAAATTACCTACTCCAGAACCATGCAAAGCAGAAATAAAATGGATACTGGCAAAATCCAGGAAAGTCAGACGACGTTCCAATTCCTGCCTGATATATTGTTTCTGTTCCAGGTCAGTGCCATCCCATTTGTTGACGGCGATCACCAGGGCTCGACCAGCTTCAATAACATGGCCAAGTAAATGCAGGTCCTGGTCAACGATTGCTTCTCTGGCATCAACCATCAAAATCACTACATTGGCATCATTAACGGCTTCCAGCGTCTTTATGACCGAAAATTTTTCTACGACTTCAGAGATTTTCCCACGACGACGAACACCCGCAGTATCAATAATAGTATAGGCCTGGCCGTCTCGCTCATAGGGAATATAAATACTATCCCTGGTGGTTCCAGCCTCATCAAATACTACTACGCGGTCTTCTCCGAGCATCCGGTTCACCAGCGTCGACTTCCCTACATTAGGGCGGCCAACCACTGCCAGCTTGATTCCATGGATCTCGTTTTCTGATTCTGTTGACTTGTCGAGTTTATCCAACTCAGCGGCGATATAAGTACTGACTAATTGGCCGATACCATGCCCATTAGTGGCAGAGACACGCAGCGGTTCACCTAAGCCGAGGGAGGCAAACTCACCAGCAATATAATCGGGGTTTTGGCCATCTATTTTATTAGCAACCAATAGCACGGGCTTTTCCTGTGCCCGCAACAGTCCAGCTATATCTTCGTCAAAGGCCAGACGGCCTTCTTTAGCATCCACCAGAAAAAGAACCAGATCCGCTTCTGCCACGGCCTGATGCGATTGCTCTGCCATGGGTTTATCGATACCACTCTCATCACCTGACAAACCACCTGTATCGACCACCAGGTAATCAAACTCACCAAGCGCGCCCCGTCCATATTGACGGTCCCTGGTCAAACCTGGAAAACTAGCCACCAGCGCATCACGAGTTTTAGTGAGCCTGTTAAATAAGGTGGATTTACCCACATTAGGCCTACCCACTAAAGCAATCACAGGTAACATAAGTTTGTTACCTTATCTCAAACGCAAAAAGTTTGCCGCTGTTACCCATCACATAGAGCCGGCTACCATCACTAACCACAGGGGTGAAAATACCGGCATTATCGACCCTGCGACGCGCAACGAAGCGCCCATCTGACTGCGCGACAATATGCAGATAGCCTTCAAAATCTCCTACCGCAACGTAACTGCCTGCAGAAACCGGCACAGTCACATCCCTATTCAGCAAGGCCTGTATGTCCCATTGCACCCGGCCATTGTCCATGTCCATAGCAGTAATACGGTCGTCATCATGGGCCAGATAAACGTTTCCGAAACCAGAACCCATACCGACTACGCTTGACGCCTCTTCAGACCAGAGAGACCTTCCTTCATTTAAATCTATGGCGACAATTCTTCCCTGGTAAGTCGCGACGTATAACCTTCCGCTGGAAAATATCATCCTGCCATCGATGTCAACCAAGCGTTCTAAATCCGAACGTCCGGTTGCCGCGGCAATTCGCTCGTCTACTGCTGCCACACCCTTGCGAGGGTCAATCAGCGCAATTCGGCCATTAGAAAACCCGACAATAACCACATCATCACCGACTAAAGGAGTTGATGTGCCCCTCAGAGTCAGACTCGGTATTGAGGTTGAAAAAATCCATTGCCGCTCACCTGACGTGATATCAAAGGCCGAGACTTTACCGTCAATCGTCTGAGCTACAATGAGGTCATCAATGACCTGTGGTGGTGCCAGCACCTCACTTGAAACTCTCGACCGCCAGGCAAGGCTGCCATCACTCTGGTAGAGCGCCACAACATCTCCCGCAGCAGTGCCAACCAGCACCAACTCAGCACCAACACCAACGCCACCAGTGATCACATCGACATCTTCAGCAAAGGCATTTTTCAATTCCTTGCCAACATAAAAATCTTTGACCTGGCGCTGCCACAAGGGTCTGCCATTGCCTGTCTGCAAAGCCATCACTATGCCACTAGCTGAAGCAGCAAAAATCCTGCTGCCAACCACTGCAGGTTCCAACCGGATTGCTTTATCCTCTGCTCCTCCACCTATCTTACGACTCCACAAGGAGACGATATCCAGTTCAGCTGAAAATCGCTGCAAGGGCTCTGGCTGATTAATCTCTTCTTCTTTATCACCAAACCAGCTACAGCCAGACAACACCAGCAGGACAATCAAAATTTGGATCTGGCTCAACATAGATTTCATTCTGCGATTTCCTCGGACCCATTAATTTGCTTTGTCTCAGGCTCCGCATCAGGGATTACCTCAGCATAAGTCAGATCCTCCAGTTTCATGACCAAAGAAGGCGCGGTTAGCTCACCTGTGGTGTTCACCGCAATCTGATAGGCTTCCCTGGCCTGGTCTATTTCCTCCAGCATCAGTAGCACATCGCCTCGCGTCTCATGCCAGGCAGAGCCATAAGCATACAGCTCTATTTTCTTGTCGAGCACCTCAAGGGCCTGGTCACTTCGATTATCTGCCTTCAAGACTCGAGCCAGCCTTATCCTGATGAGCGGCTCAAGGGAAGCATGGGCATTATCAAGAGCCCAGAGGAATTCCCGCTCAGCGGCAGGATAATCACCCGCCTCTACCGACAACCGCGCCATCTGCAGTGATGCAAGGACTGCATAGGTAGACTCGGGATGAGTCGCCTTTAAGGAATCCACCAGAGTCCCAATGGCCTCACTGGTAGCCTCCTCGGTAGCCGGCAAGGCAACGATGCTCGAGACCAGTTCTTCATAGGCAATACTGGCCGATTCCTTCTCAACTCGTTGGCTGGTTTCCCATGATCGGTAGCCATAAGTACCACCCAATGACAGGACAATCGCGATCACGACTGTTGGACCATATTGCCTGACAAAATTCCTGATCGATTCGACCTGTTCTTCTTCCGTTGTATCCAACGCCACTGTATTACTCCCTATCAAAAACCTTGCGCAGATAAGCTACCAACTGCACTTCCTTTATACGTTCCTGTGATCCCTCAGAACGCAATAATCGAACTGTTATCTCTCCCGAGGTAAGCTCCTGTTCACCAATAATCAAGGCTGCTTTGGCACCACTGGCGTCTGCTTTTTTCATCTGCGCCTTAAGCTTGCTTGATCCAGAATGAACCAGGGTAGTAATACCCAGCTCTTTCCTAATTCGCTCAGCCAGAACTAGCGCCTTGATCCGTTCCTGGTCACCAATGGACACCACGTAAAGCTCAACCGAATCCGTCTTGGCTCTACTGCCTTCCACCATCAGGACAAGCCGATCCAGTCCCATTGCAAAGCCTACACTGGCCGACGATTTGCCACCGAGTTGCTCGACCAGGCCGTCGTAACGACCACCACCACAAACTGTACCCTGGGATCCAAGTGTATCGGTCACCCATTCAAACACCGTTCGATTATAGTAATCCAAACCTCGGACAATTCTTGGATTAACACAATATTGTAATCCCGCCTGTTCAAGTATCTCACATAGACCCTGAAAGTGCCGCTGAGAATCTTCATCGAGAAAATCGAGGAGTTCAGGTGCACCAGATAATAACTGCTGCGTAGCCGGGACTTTACTATCCAGTATCCGCATAGGGTTGCTCGACAATCTTCGCAAACTATCTTCGTCCAAATCCGATTTATAATCGTTCAGGTAATTAACTAACGCATCCTTGTAGCGCTGCCTGGAAGACACATCACCAAGGGAATTCAGCTCCAACGTGACATCTTTTTCTATCCCCAGAGCTTCCCAGATCCGGGCCGACATCAGCAGGATTTCGGCATCGATATCAGGGCCTTCCATACCCAGGCATTCCACGCCGATCTGCTCAAACTGCCGGTAACGTCCTTTCTGTGGCCGCTCATACCGGAACATTGGCCCGGCATACCAAAATCGTTGGACCTGGTTAAAAATGAGACCATTTTCATTCGCTAAGCGAACCAGGCCTGCGGTTCCTTCCGGTCTGAGGGTCAGGCTTTCACCGTTTCGGTCAGCAAAGCTATACATCTCTTTTTCGACAATATCAGTGCTCTCTCCAACCAGTCGACTGAAAAGCTGAGTCGATTCAATGACCGGTAAGCCAACTTCCCGATACCCATATTGCCCGACTATGTTTCGAACCTGATCCTCAACAAATCGAAACGCAGCTTTTTTCTCCGGCAAGAGATCCTGCATACCTCGAACTGCCTTAACCTTAATAGCCATAATTTACTCAGCTTTAATCGCCATAACCCGCTCAGCTTTGCCTTGCCAGGATATTGCTATCCGCGGCTTGTTTTTCTGCTACCTTTCGCCGCACCATGGCTTCTAATTCATCTAACAGATTATCGTTAGCTATTTTGTGGTGGGGCTTACCATCGGCATAGATCAGACTGCTCGGCGTGGCGCCGGTCAAGCCAATTTCAGCCTCTTTGGCTTCACCCGGGCCATTGACAATACAGCCGATGATGGCAACATCCAGGGCCTCAGTAATATCCTCTACTCGACGTTCCAGCTCGTTTACCGTGCTGATGACATCAAAATTCTGACGTGAACAGCTCGGGCAGGCAACCAGATTAATGCCCTTACTCCGCAGCTGCAGACTTTTCAATAAATCAAATCCAACTTTAATCTCCTCTACCGGATCCGCAGCCAACGAGATACGGATAGTATCGCCCAACCCTTCCATCAGCAGTAAACCAAGACCCACTGAACTCTTCACAGTGCCCGACCGCAGTCCGCCAGCCTCGGTAATACCAAGATGGAGAGGCTGCTCAATCTGCGGCGCAATTGCGCGATACGCATCAATCGCCATAAATACATTTGAGGATTTCAGGCTGAGTTTAAATTCGTTGAAGTCTTCAGCCAGGAGCATTTCTATGTTTCTCAGCGCTGACTCAACCATTGCCTCCGCTGAGGGCTCTTTGTACTTGCGCAGTAAATCCTTACCCAGAGATCCTGCATTGACTCCTATCCTGATTGGAATACCTCTATCCTTGCAGGCGCTGACTACGGCCTTAGTCTTGTCCTTGCTGCCTATATTGCCGGGATTTATCCGCAAACAATCCACGCCTAGCTCCGCCACTCGTAAAGCAATTTTGTGGTCAAAATGAATATCTGACACCAAGGGAACAGTCACCTGTTTACGGATTTCGCCAAAACAATCAGCTGCTTCAAGAGAGGGAACAGACACCCTCACAATATCGGCGCCAACTGCCTCCAGTGACTTGATCTGGGCAACGGTGGCGGCAATATCCCGGGTATCCGTGTTGGTCATACTCTGAACTGATATCGGCGCATCACCACCCACAGGCACATTACCAACCATAATCTGCCTGGATGTCCGCCGCTTAATCTTCGATTCCTGCCTCATGAATTGGTCCCTGTTACTGGAAGCTTAATTCGCGCTGTGAACTCCTTGGTGATCCGACTGCTCAAATCAACCAACCCTCCCTGGTAATAAAGCCTGGCTACTGTCGCATTACCAAACATTAACTCAAATGGTGCCAACCCCCTGAGTCTAATGATATCTCCCGACCCATTGAGATCGCTGTAAACTCGCTCGCCCTCTGCATCGACAATTTCCAGCCAACATTCGCCGGAAAAAATAATCTCTATTTCTGCATTACCCCCGGCATCTATTTCCAACAACACGCCGATCTCTAATTGAGTGACTTCAGTTGTAATGTACTTGGACAATCTACTATCCGACTGAAGCGGCTCGAGTACCGGTGTTAGCCCGGGTTCGGGTATCTTTGTCAGCAAAACGTCCTCATTACTCAGCGCAGTAACCCCGACAACGGCCTGCAAGTCCTCTGCCTGCATGCCCCCTTCATTCAGCTCTAGCGCATCCTGACCCGGCCGGATAGGCTTCTCTCCCGAACCAGCCTGGTGCAAAGCTATCGACCCAAGGTTTGCTTCAGTCGCGACCTCGGTAGTGACGTCAACCTGCTCAGGCAAACTAGCTAGTGCCTGGGCTGGGAGTTCCTCCTCAGCATCGCCCAAAAACATCCAGGTAACCACCAGCAACACAGAAAATATTGCCGAGGCTAGCATACCGGTTTTGAAAACAGGACCGGTAAAACGATTTTCAACCGCTTCATCAGTTGCCCGTTCTATTACCACATCTGACCGATAGGACTCAGATTCCTCATCGTACAAATCGACAATCTGCTGCCCATCTAAATTGACAGCCTTTGCTATCGATCGCAGGTATCCTCTCAAATAAACCTGTTTTACGATTTCAGCATACCTGCCCTGTTCTATAACTCGAACCACGTTAACATCCAGGAACAATTCTGCAGCCAAGTCCTGCTGGCTCATCTGCATTGCTTTCCTAGCCGAAATTAATACTTCTGCAACACTCTCTTTGCCAGAGTCCTGGGCTTGGCTTGTTCTGTCAGCATCGACTGAGTCGACCTGACTTTCTGTTCCGGCTTCAACATTCACGACTACTGATCTCTAATTGCATGATATTCCATGGATTTAGGAAAAACGTTTTTAAGCATCATCCTACAGCTTGCGACTCGGTTATTATCCGAAAATCGCTTGAAAAGCCCCATACATAAATTAAGGCTCTTTGCGTTCTGGGCACTATTGTCAACGTAGCGCAGGTAAAGATTCTTTGATCTGCTGAATTCCTGCGCATCATATTCAAGCACAGCCAGCTCTAACAGCGCTCTTGATTGGCTCGGGTTTAACGCAATTGCCCGTTCAAACGAAACGCGGGCAGCATCGATGGAACCCAACTCAAGGAAAGCCACACCCAGGTTCTCGAAGGCTTGATGTCGACGATTATAAAATCGATTATCTGCCGCTATCTGGAGTTGCTCAATCGCCTCTTCAGTGCGCTGCTGCGAAAACAAAAATGCGCCATAGTTATTACGGGCTGCAGCAAAGTCCTGGTCGATTTTAATGGCTTTACGAAAATGTGTTTCAGCAAGGGCAAGCTCTCCTTCCTGCTGAAAGACAATCGCCAAAGTATTATGTGCTCGGCCCGAGTCATCATCTAACTCCAAGGCTTTTAAAAGATTTTCCCTGGCCCTGCCGTAATCGCCCTGCTGCAAATAGCCTATGCCAAGGTCAATCGCTCGTTCGATAATTTCAGCCTTATTGGTGGTTTTGCCAGGACCATTTTGAACTGAAGAACAACCAGCTAACAGAACAACCATAAACGCCATGAACAGTATTTTCATAGTTAATCGACCATCTGTTGTGCGATCTTCTGGTATCGAGAACTTCTTTTAGTTCTGTCCTCTACCTTACCCGCTAACTGCCCACAAGCGGCATCTATATCTTCACCCCGGGTGGTACGCACCATTGTCGCATAACCCGCCTGGACAAGCTTTTCCTGGAAAAACCGAACCGCCCTGCTTGAAGGCCTTTTAAATCCTGAACCCGGAAAACCGTTAAAAGGTATCAGGTTAATCTTGCACGGGAAGTCTCGTAGAAGTTCTATCAACTCGCGAACATGCTGAGCCTGATCGTTAACACCATCAAGCAATATGTATTCAATCGTGACAGTACGCTTTTCACCTAAATTCAAAGCATAATCCCGGCAGGCATCCAATAATTCTGCGATAGGATACTTACGATTTATGGGTACCAGCTGATCCCTGAGCTGATCATTGGGCGCATGCAGCGAAACAGCAAGAGAAGCATCAGTGTTCTCTTTTAATCGCTGGATACCAGGAACGACACCGGCGGTTGAAATAGTCACCTTACGCTTGGAAATTCCGTAACCCAGGTCATCCATCATCACCGATACAGCAGGTATAACCTGGTCCGCATTCAGCAGAGGCTCGCCCATGCCCATGAAAACGACATTGGTCACCTTCTGCTCACTATCTGAGCGCTGAGCCGCTAGAATTCGCTCAACTACGCGCAGCTGACCAACAATTTCACCGGAGGTTAAATTCGAGTTGAAACCCTGCTTTCCAGTCGAACAAAACTTACAATCCAGGGCACAACCAACCTGGGACGAGACACATAATGTGCCACGGCTGTCTTCCGGAATGTATACGGTTTCAAAAGCACTTCCACTCCTGGATTGCATCAACCACTTACGTGTTCCATCCGTTGAGCATTTCTCACTAATCACCTTGGGCTCGACAATCTCTGCGATATTTTCAAACTCAGCACGGAGCTTTTTAGAGATATCAGTCATCTGTGAAAAATCATCAACAAACCGGTGATGCAGCCACTTCATCACCTGATTGGTTCGATAGGGTTTTTCACCCAGTTCACCAAGCATAGACGTCATCTGAGGCTGACTAAGCCCCAGAAGATCATGTTTTGGTGAACAATCGTTCATCATCTACTACACAATTGCTCGTCAGAAAAGAAATAGGCAATCTCTCGAGCGGCCGATGCTGGAGCGTCTGAGCCGTGTACCGCATTGGCATCAATGGATTGGGCAAAATCTGCTCTTATTGTTCCGGGGTTTGCTTCCTGGGGATTGGTCGCACCCATTAACTCTCGGTTCAGGCTGATTGCACCCTCTCCTTCAAGAACCTGTACAACGACTGGTCCGGAGGTCATAAAGCGAATCAAGTCCGCAAAGAAACCCTTACCATCGTGTTCAGCATAAAAGCCTTGCGCTTTTTCCTCGGTTAAATGTTCCATGCGTGATGCGATAACTCGTAATCCGGCGTGCTCGAAACGAGCAACAATTTGCCCGATTACGTTTTTTGCCACTGCATCTGGCTTGATGATTGAAAAAGTTCGTTCTATTGCCATGAAAGCTCCAAAAATGGTCTAAAGTAAAAATTTAAGGGGCAGAATTATACTCGTGAATTCACGGGCAAAATAGTGGTAACTTACCTGTAAGGACTGCTAATTTCAGTCCATCTCATCCAACCAGGCCATTTGGATGGCCTCAAGGATCTTTTCGCCGCAGTGATCCGGCTCATCTTCGAATCCATCCAACAGCTCTACCCACTGCTTCAGGTCTGTAAATCGAACGGTTAACGGATCCGTTTCTGGATACTTTTCCGATAATTCAATCGCAATCTCATTAACGTCAACCCATTTCATATGACTACCTCTTGTGGATCTTTCAATCTGAACTTGGTATTAGCTACGACTCGCCTCAATGCGACTAAAACACCAATAAAAAATTCCTTGCACTCGCAGCCCAACCATTAGTGATTTTCTGAAACCTGGTTAATAGTGTATTTTGGGATTTCCACAACCAGATCCTGGTCACCTACCATCACCTGGCAACTGAGCCTGGAATCTGGTTCCAGACCCCAGGCTTTATCCAGCAAGTCATCCTCGGTCTCATCAGAGGGTTCAAGAGAATCAAATCCTTCTCGTAATATCACGTGACAGGTTGTGCAGGCACAAGCCATCTCACAGGCGTGCTCAATCTGAATATCATTATCAAGCGCCAGCTCAATCAGGGCATCACCCTGTTCAGCTTCGATAACGGCACCCTCGGGACACCTTTCTTGATGAGGCAAAAAAATAATTCTAGGCATGGGCTTTGCTACTCCGAGACCGTTTCAACATGTTTTCCAGCTAATGCTTCTCTGACAGATGCATCCATACGCATAGCTGCAAAATCCTCACTAGCGAGCCCTAATTGCTTGTTCACGCTTTCAATCTCATCAACACTCTCACCAAGGATAGCCCGGCCCACTGCTTCGACAAGCTGGTTAAGCTCATTGATTGACTCGCTATCCAGAAACTTATCACCATCCTTTGCAATTGCTGCCGTCACTGCATCAATCTGACCCTGTGCTTCTACCCTCGTTTCAGCCAGCATCCGCGCTTCGACATCCTCCCGAGCATAGGTAACAGACGCTCGCAGCATACTGGTGATCTCTGCCTCGTCAAGCCCATAGGTCGGTTTTACCTCGATACTGGCTTTTACTTGCGTCTCTACCTCCTCGGCAGAAACAAATAACAGACCGTCGGCATCTACCTGAAAGACAACTTCAATTCTGGCAGCACCCGCCACCATCGGTGGTATACCACGCAATTCAAAACGAGCCAGAGAACGACAATCTGCGACCAATTCACGCTCACCTTGCAGTACGTGAATCAACATCGCAGTCTGACCATCTTTTGATGTAGTAAATTCTTGTGCCCTGGACACCGGAATCGGTGAATTCCTGGGTATGACCTTTTCTACCAGACTTCCCATGGTTTCCAGGCCAAGGGATAAAGGCAGCACATCTAGCAATAACATTTCTTCGTCAGGCTTGTTGCCAACCAGTACATCTGCCTGAATCGCGGCACCGAGGGCAACCACCTTATCGGGGTCGAGATGGGAAAGCGGCTGAAAGCCAAAAAAGCTTTCCACTCTCCGCCGTACCAGAGGAACCCGAGTCGACCCTCCAACCAAGACCACCTGCTTAACCTCTATTTCGGTCAGGCCAGCATCTCTAATAGCTCGCCTGCAGGCTTTGATACTACTTTCCACTAAATCCTGTATGGCCTGTTCGAATTCACTTCTACTAACCGTCCCTGACCAGGAAAATGCGGGTAGGTTAAGGTCTACTCGAACACTATCATGGCGGCTCAGATCTTCTTTAATCGCTTTTGCTTCGAGCAGCAATGCTCTTCGTGAACTTGCGTCTAAATCACCCTCGTACTGACTTCTGTTTAGTAATATTCGCACCAGCGACTCATCAAAATCGTCACCGCCTAAACTGGTATCACCGGCAGTCGCCAGGACTTCAAAAACACCCTTTTGAAGGTTCAGCAATGAAATATCAAAGGTGCCACCGCCCAGGTCATAAATCGCAATAATGCCCTGTTCGCCACTATCCAACCCATAGGCAATGGCTGCAGCTGTAGGTTCGTTTAATAGTCTCAGTACTGGAATACCTGCTATCGCTGCAGCATCCCGGGTAGCCTGACGCTGCGCCTCATCAAAATAAGCGGGTACGGTCACTACAATACCGTCAAGTTTACCTGCCAGAGCTTGTTCACCTCTGCGAGCCAACTCTGTGAGGATCTCAGCGGAAACCTGAACCGGGCTGATCTCCCCGCTAATGGTTTGCAACTTGACCATACCTGAGGATTCAGCAGAAAACTGGTAGTTATCCAATTGGTTACGGCTGGCTATATCCTCGACACCACGGCCCATCAGCCTCTTTGCAGAGGCAATGGTATTCAGCGGGTCTTGTCGCGCTGCCTCAACTGCTGCATGACCCACGTCGACCGCTTCTGGCTGGTAGCGGACCACTGACGGTAACAGGTGCCGTCCCTCAGCATCTGGCAGCGTCACCGCTGACCCTTCCCTAACCACAGCGATCAATGAGTGTGTCGTACCCAGGTCGACTCCTGCCCCACGCTTCCTTTGATGTGGATCAACAGCAACACCCGGCTCAGTTATCTGTATCAGTGCCATATCAGTATCCCAGTATTTTCTCTTCCATCTGCCTGGCACTTTTCTGTAATTTCGCCATGAACTGCATCTCATAGACCCCTTGCTGCGCCTGATCCAACTTGCCTGCCCCATAAGCAGTTACAAACTGCTGTTGCAGTTCAGCGATCTGCCCGGAAATAGATTGGATTAATTGATCAAGTTGTTCTGCACCATCACTGTTGCCTTCAATAGCCTCTATTTCTTCACGAAGCTCAATCTGCTTAATCAAAAATGTTGGATTCATTTGTGGGTTTTCGATGAGCTCAACGCCCGATTGCTTCAAAAGATATATAGCCCGTTTCAACGGATCCCGCAGGTTCTGGTAAGCCTCATTAATCTGCATAGCCCACTGCACAGCCAAGCGCTGCTCTTGATCACTTGAACCGACATAACGATCAGGGTGCGAGGTTTTCTGAAGTTCAAAATATCGATTAGCGAGATCTTCCAGGTCGATCGAAAAATCGACCGGCAACTGGAATAATTCAAAGTAATTCTGACTGAAGTTCACAGGATTTGCGCACCCACACTATACGGTGAAACTCTCACCGCAACCGCACTCTCCCTTAACATTTGGGTTTCTGAATTCAAAACCCTCATTCAAACCCTGCTTTACATAATCCATCTCTGTGCCATCCACGTATACCAGGCTTTTAGGGTCAATATAGACATTTACCCCTTGGCATTCGTAGTTGATATCATCAAGCTGTGGATCATCTACTGGCTCTATCACATACATTAATCCGGAGCACCCGGTTGTTTTCACTGACAACCTGATACCAACACCCTGGCCTCTCTTTTTCAGATAGTCCTGGACGTGCTCTACTGCCACATTTGTCAAACTGATACCCATCTTTATAATTCTCTGGTCCTGTTCTACGCTTTATCTGAACTTGCCGCTTTTTTATCACGATAATCACTAACAGCTGCTTTAATCGCATCCTCGGCCAACACAGAGCAATGTATC
This sequence comes from Gammaproteobacteria bacterium, assembly GCA_018666555.1. Lineage (GTDB taxonomy): Bacteria > Pseudomonadota > Gammaproteobacteria > Pseudomonadales > Azotimanducaceae > UBA9926. The sequence goes on along the minus strand of JABIZD010000193.1, from coordinate 3,148 downwards.
TTCACTGGCGGCAATGCCAGTTCTTCCGCTATCTCGGTATTCTTGATGCTTTCCGCGGCCTCTATAGATCGACCTTTGACCCACTCTGTTAATAGTGAACTCGAGGCTATCGCCGAACCACAGCCATAAGTTTTGAATTTGGCATCCTGGATAATGCCTTCTTCATCTACCTTAATCTGCAGGCGCATGACATCACCACATGCCGGAGCACCCACCATGCCAGTGCCGACCTGACTGTCCTTGTCATCCATCTTCCCAACATTGCGGGGGTTTTCATAGTGATCCATCACTTGGTCGCTATAAGCCATCTCATTACTCCAATATCAAACCTAGTGGGCTGCCCACTCTATTTTGTTCATATCCACACCATCTTTGTACATATCCCAAAGTGGTGACAGATCTCTTAATTTTTCAACTGCCCCTCGAACCTGCTCAATCACTCTATCAACGTCATCTTCAGTGGTGAACCTGCCAACTGAGAACCTCAGTGAGCTATGTGCAAGCTCATCATTCATACCCAACGCTCTCAACACGTAGGAAGGCTCCAGACTAGCTGAAGTACAGGCTGATCCACTCGAGACCGCCACCTCTGGTAACGACATTATCAGCGATTCACCTTCAACGAAGTTAAAACTGATATTAATAATTCCAGGCACATGAAACTCCAGGTCACCATTTGCATAGACCTCTTCCATATCCCTGAAACCGTCCCAAAGTCGCTGCCGCAGTGCAAGCGTTCTGGCTGCCTCCGCTTTCATCTCCAGCTTTGCAATCCGGCATGCCTCGCCCATACCCACCAACTGATGCGTTGCCAGGGTTCCAGAACGCATACCCCGTTCATGTCCGCCGCCATGCATCTGAGCCTCCAGCCGCACTCTTGGCTTACGTCGCACATAAAGTGCGCCCACGCCCTTCGGTCCATACATTTTGTGAGCTGAGAATGACATCAGGTCAACTTTCAGCGATGACAGGTCAATCGGCACCTTACCGGCACCCTGGGCAGCATCGACGTGGAAAAAGACCTTCTCCTGCCTGCAGACTTCGCCAATAGCGGCGATATCATTCCTGACACCAATCTCATTGTTAACATGCATAATGGAAACTAGGGTTGTATCTTCCCGAATGGCCTGTTGCACCTGTTCAGCTCGAATCAGACCATCCTCACCTGGCTGAAGATAGGTCACTTCGAAACCATCTCGCTCAAGATGTCTACAGGTATCTAGAACCGCTTTATGTTCGATCTTTGACGTAATCAGGTGCTTGCCTTTTTTTCTGTAGAACTGTGCAACACCTTTAATAGCCAGATTATCCGACTCAGTCGCTCCGGACGTCCATACAATTTCCCTGGGATCACAGTTGACCAGGTCCGAAACCTGGCGCCTGGCTACTTCAACCGCCTCTTCAGCTTCCCAACCGAATTTATGAGACCGACTTGCCGGGTTCCCAAAGTTTCCTTCGGTGAGCAAACATTCGCTCATCTTCTGAGCGACTCTAGGATCTACTGGCGTTGTCGCCGCATAATCAAAATAAACTGGTTCCCTCATCTTAACTCCACTAAATTTGCTCTGCCGGTAATAGCAACGATTTAATCTGCGTATGGGCACTGTCAGCCTGGAACGCATTCTGCCGCCGGGCTATCTTCTGGGTTTGTCTTTTTTCGACCAGGCTTCCCAAATCGACACCACTCAGGAAATTATGGATCTGCTCACTGAGATCAGACCATAATTCATGGGTCAGGCATGTCTCGCCACCCTGGCAATCAGCCTTTCCAGCACATCGCGTCGCATCTACATGCTCATCTACAGAGCCAACAATGTCGGCAATAAAGATTTCGCGACAGCTTCTACTAAGCTGATATCCACCGCCGGGTCCGCGCACACTATCAACCAGATGACTGCGTTTCAGTTTCGCAAACAATTGCTCCAGATAAGACAGGCTGATTGCCTGTCGATCTGAAATATCAGATAAACTGATCGGTCCGTCATGTTCATGCATCGCCAAATCGACCATTGCAGTCACCGCATATCGACCTCGGGCTGTGAGTTTCATAGTCCTGCCATCTCGGGGTGATAACCCCTTCAAAAATTTAAAATTCCAGGTTTAAAGGACACCTGGCCCTTACTTTGTGGTGCGATGGCAAGTGTACTGCACTCATATTAAATAACCAAGCGTTTTGGTCGGGTATTTTAGGTTCACCGGCCCATATTCAGGGTTCTAGGTTATTTTCTGGATCGGTTCGCTCCTCCACTGCAAGAGATCCAAATGGACTCATTCCTTGGTATTATCGACTGGAAGAGCCGCCGTATCCTGGCTGGAAGCGTGGTTTATGGCCGTCAAAAAACCCCTAAGTATATTCATCTCCATCTGATCAGGGTTAATACGGTAAAACAATCTTCTCAGCCGGCTCATCAGCTGCCGGGGGTTATCCGGATCATGGAAGCCGACCTGGACCAGGGTCCGCTCAAGGTGCTCGAAGAAATGATTCAAATCTTCTGCAGAAGCAGGTGGCTGATCCCAGCTTTCCTGCGGTAGTGGAAGCCCAGACTGATTAACGAGTTCGTAGCAAATCACCTGCACGGCCATCGCCAAATTCAGAGAACTATAGTCTCCACTGGTCGGAATATTGACATGGTAATGGCAATTCTGCAGCTCTTCGTTCTTAAGACCTCTGTCTTCCCGGCCGAAGACAATAGCGGTTTCTGCACCCTGGTGATTCATCTCCAGAGTCTTTTCTGCACAAGTAACCGGATCTATCAGCGGCCACGGAATCTTGCGTTCACGTGCTGAGGTCCCAATCACCAGACTACAATCTGCTATTGCCTCTGCAAGGCTACTGCATACTACCGCACCTTCAAGCACATCCCCTGCGCTGACCGCCCTGAAGGTTGCCTGGGCGCTTGGAAACTCTGCAGGATTAACCAGATATAAGCGACTGACACCCATATTCTTCATCGCACGGGCAGCTGCGCCGATGTTACCACCGTGAGAGGTTTCTACTAATACGATTCGGATTTTCTGAAAACCCATTACTTCAGCCATGTCGATTTTTCCAAAAGAATATTACAAGTGATTTCGCTTACGATCTGTTACTATCTCGCCTCTTTATAATCTGACCGCTTGAATCCATGGAACCAATGGTAAATATAGT
>JABIZD010000053.1 GCA_018666555.1 Gammaproteobacteria bacterium | reverse complement strand
CTTCTTCGGTATGTTCACCTAACATGGGTATTGAGTTGCCCGGGCCGAATACCTGATCGTTGATGTGGTATCCGGCCGTTGTCACCTGCTGGGGACCAGCCGGACTGTCCACTTCTACCAATAACTTCCTGGATTCAGTCTGCGCTCCAGCAACGACTGTGTCGAGGTGTTCAACCCCACCAGCAACGACAGCCAGGTCCGAGAAGACCTGGTCCCATTGTGGAGCTGTTTTATCTAGCAGTGTTGTTTCTACCTTCAAGTCGATTTCTGGGAGTCGTTTATGAAATTCCGAAGATGGCAGGTCTGCTAACTGGCTTAGACCGATAGCCTTTAGAATGCTGCGCTGGTGACGAGGTAGATAACCAGCCAGCATGACATAACCTTCTTTAGCGCGGTAGCGACCCAATAGCGGTGCATCGCGATTTGAGCCTGGAGCCGGTGCTCTCCCAGTACTGGCAGTAATACTGGTATGACGGTTCATCAGCAGGAGGGTGACATCCTGCATGGCGATATCGATTCTCTGTCCTTTGCCCGACTTCTGCTGCAACAGTACTGCAGCTAAGACTGCGGTTGTTGCATGCATGCCAGTGGCATAGTCAAGAACCGGGCCACCCGTCCGGATGGGACCATCACCTCGAACATTAATTGACATGAATCCGGAAGTTGCTTGAATAACATCGTCGAATCCAGGCCTGTGGCCTTTAGGTCCAGCTTGTCCGAATGCGGAGATCGACAGGTAAATCAGTCCCGGGTTGGTATCGGCTAGTGTTGCGTAGTCCAGGTTATATTTGGCCATTGTGCCAGGTCGAAAATTCTCTACGAAAATATCAGCGCTTTGGACGAGGTCCCTAACCAGTTGGTTACCTGGTTCGGTTTTAATATCGGCAATGACACTGCGTTTGCCAGCGTTCTGGGGGATGAACCCACTGCCAAGTCCTAATTTCAGTTGGGCGCTTTCACCACCCCAGCCTCGCACCAGGTCTCCTGACGGGGATTCTATCTTAATCACTTCTGCACCCAGCAGGCCCAATTGATAGGTGCAGTATGGCCCTGCGAGTACGTGGGTCAGGTCGATAACACGCATGCCTTCAAGGGGTTTGGCTGTCATTGTGATGTCTCAGAAAGCAAGTTAATGCGGTTATCTCGGATCATAGAGAATTACAGGTCGGATCGCCAGATCCAGAATATGGCGTATATGAGGGTCAGGAAGTGCTGCTGGGATTTGGGTGAATTAGATCAAAGCAGGAGGTTTTCATTAGCTTGTATGGGATTTACTATGGAGGTGGATAATAAAGGATGATCAACTAATGCCGATGAAATGTATCAACAATGTGAATATCTTCTATGATGAAATCGGCCAGGGTGAAGCGATTATTTTTCATCATGGTTATACAGGAGCTCACGATGTGTGGCTGGATGAGATAGCTCCTCGCTTAAAACATAAATACCGATGTATTGTGATGGATTGTCGAGGTGCAGGAGACAGTGAGCAGCCAGCGGAAGGCTATAACATTGAACAGTACGCTCGCGATGTTATTGGCTTGGCTGATGAACTGGGGTGTCAGAAATTCACCTACGTAGGCCATAGTATGGGCGGGGGTATCGGCTACCAATTAGGCGTAGAGCATGCGCACCGATTGGAAAAACTGGTTCTTGTTGCACCCATTCCTGCGGCGGGTACTCGCGGTACCGAGGCAATGCTGCAAGCCGGCATAGCGCAGCGAAAGACTGTTAATGTACGTGCAGAAATGATTAACCAGCGCCTCAAATTACGCTTACGAGCCTCTGAGGCCAGTGTTGCATTGAGCGTTGACCGGGCTCTATCCGTATCTGATGGGCACTTCAGGGATTCCTGGTATTCGATGCGGGATTTTAATGTGGTTGATAAGCTGCCAGAACTGCAGACCCAGACGTTGATTGTTGCCGGAGCTGCCGATGGGCTCTGTACAGCCAATGTTAATGACTGGCAGAACTTACCGAATGCAACTCTTCACGTTTTCAGTCGAGTGGGACATGGCGTTCCCAGAGATGTTCCCGATGAGTTCTCAATAGTGCTCGATGATTTTATGGAGCATGGCGTTATTAATGCAAAGACCCAGCAGGCAAAGTTGCAGTAGTAGGGGTTTTACTCTAGGGCGGTTAAACCGTGATCCCTGCCTCAGTTTGCCTTGAGGATTTTGCTTGGCATGATTGAAATTACCAAGTCTGGTTGCAATGAGGTTTTCGTTAAGGCGGCACCCATTTTGCGACGATAATCGCGATAGGGTATCAAGGCGAATACTTTCACGTTTACCACGGTCTTGCCCTTGTACTCGGCGGCATTGGCTTGCTTAACGCAGGGGTAAGCCGGTGTCACTAAGATAGCACTAGCATAAAGGCCTTTGACTCAGGTCTTGAGGTTCCGAGTTTGAGCTGAGTTTGCCTGGCCAGTGGGCTGATACCCTTTAAGCAGAGTTGATGAGTAAGCTCTATTGATCACTGAGCAGCTCATGAAATAGTTTCTTATCTTTCTTTGAGACTTTACCGAGCAGGTTGTCGCAGGGATTTTTTGTTGTCCCAATCCATCGATCCCAAAGGCTTTCAGCCAGGATGGACATGCCTGCTGTTGCTACTGCGGCACTGCCAGAGACAGCAGCGCCTTTGACATCCAAAACTGGAAATGGGCTCGCCAGGGAGCCGCCGATTTTTAAGTAAGGCGTTATTGCTTTGCTCGCACTGATACCGATGCCTTTTCTGGACTGGGTTTTAAAGGCGAGGTCTATTTTCTCATTATGCAGGTTCAGGGCACCGCCTGAGGTAATATCCATTTTATCGGTGCGAATAACCAGGCCAGGTGCAAGACGCATGGCGCCATTGACAATGCTGATGGCGCCCGCACTGCAAAGGACCATGGTCTGTTTGTCAGTAGTTGCGTAAGGATTCAACAGAGACAAAATCTCACTAACCATATCGCCGAGGATCAGGCCAAGGCCTCGGTTATTAAGCCGTCCACCGCTACTTTTGTAGGCTAGAACGCCATTGGTGTTCTGAGCTAATTCCCGTATTGAGTTCCCCTCAGTTTGCAGGCGGGCTCGATAAAATGAGTCCTGCGTATAACTGGGCTGGCCTCCCATCATCAGGATCAAGGGGATTCTTTGCATATCAACGAATGCAGTAAATTTGTTGGTGTCCTTCATAGCCTTGATGTTCAGGTCGACGTTTCCGATTAAGGACGTGCCATCGAAGTTAATTTGATTGGAGACTAATTCACCGTTTTTTATCGACAGATCGGCAGTAGCGGCTAATTTTTGGCTTTCACTGAAAAAGATTTCATCAACCTGATATTGAATAGTTCCCTGAAGCTGGTTAAGCCAGCTGAAGTTGACTGGTTGATTGGGAATGACTCTTTTGAGTAAATCTTTTGGCTCCAGCTGATCAGGATTTTTGTCACTGAAGGGTGCCTCAACCACTGTAGTTTCACTCGGCTGATTGTTATCGGGCAACAGGAAAGGAAGTTGCAGAAGTCGACTATGTAAAGACGCCTTTATAGTGGGTACCTCTCCTGGCCGTACCGTAAGCTGACCCTGTAGATCACTACCTGCAAGAGTTATGTCAATGGGTTTGATACTCAGTAAATCTGATTGATTCTGAATACCGATATGCAGAGCATAGGGCTCATCCGGAACAGTTGACGCCAGGCCAAGCAGTTGGGTGAGGTTTTGGCTACTGCTTCCGGTTAGCCTGATCTCACCTTCAGCAGTAGTAAAGTTTTCGATATCTTCTGCTGACAGTCTGCCTCTGAACTGTGCATCCATTATGTTTGCGTCCAGCTTTTCGATTTTAATGCCTGGATGCAGATAACTGGCTTCCAGCTGGAGTTGGGCGTCGTGCAGAGGGATGTCAGTTTCGATCCAGGTTATTAGGGCTTTGCTGAGATTTGCAGTTTTTGCGTCGAGGCTGATGTGAGAACCACTGTGCGGAGAAACGGTGTTAAATTGACCCGACAATGAGAGCTGGATATCACCGAACTGACCGTTGAGCGAGTGCACTGAGACTGAATTTCCTGACACACTCATAGAGCCGCTAGTGTTAACTGGCAGGCTTGTAGGCAAGCTTGTTTTCAGGTCTGGCAGAAATGCCAGCAGGTCAGCGGTGTTGACGCCGATGTTGAGGTCAACGGGTTGTGGATTCATCGGGTCTCCCAGGAAACCTGACAAGGTGATCCGACTGTTGCCCGATATTACATTGAGATCCTTAAGGTTTAGTTTGTCAGGTTGACCGGTTATGGTTCCTTCAATGGCTATTGGGAACTCAGGTAGAGTACCAGTATAGAGTTCATAGTTGGTCAGTGTTGCTGCCAAATTTTTTGTTTCAAGGCGAAATTCGGCTTGCAAATTTATCGGTGATGTCAGTCTATCGACGCTGCCGTTTAATTCGATTTGTATTTCGTCTGCACTAAAGTGAGCATCCGAGAGTTGCCAGCCAGTTTTTGTGTAAGTTACCTTGCCTCCAGTTGAAAAGGGCACAGCAGGTAATTGCGATATTCCAAATGCTGAACTGATTAGGTTCAGGTCATCCGCCGAAAGCAGGGCCTTTATTTCTGAATTGAGATAGTCTGGATTGTCAGTGAACTGACCCGATAGATTCAGGGTTGAATGTGGGCTGGCCACATTTACCTGCAGCAATTCAACGCCATCCTGGTTCGATTTCAGTTCGCCTGTTATGTCATAGGGCACATTCGGAACATCAGGCCTGCCAAGCAGGAGGCCGACAAGGCCCATATTGAGGTGTTTTCCTTGCAGGCTAACTTGCCAGTTATTGATCTTTGGAAAATTCGGAAGGTGACCTGCTATCGTTAATTGACCTTGGCCAACTGATAAATGGCCCTGACGTATTTCTAGCAACGAGCCCTGCCTCAGGGCATCGATAGATAGGGTATAAGGGATGTTTGGTAAACCTTTTATTTCCAGAAGTGAACCGAGTTTTTTAAGAGAAGGCCCATTCAATGTAGCGGACGCGTCGATACCATCAAGGTTAAGCGGATCAAGCAGATTTGCTTTAAGAAGGATTTGGGCTTTATTGATTCTCCCCAAGGCGTTTACTGCTATGCCAGGTTTGAGGTCAGTTATGGTCGCATCGAAATGCACTGGCCCATCATCTGCGACTATTCCCAGAAGCTCAAGGAGTGGGGCAGAGTGCGGTGAGGATAGTTCAAGGTCGAGGTCAGGGCCAGTCAGATTAATAAGGTCCTTAATGCTGCCCTTGGCATGAAGGGCCAACTCCCCCCAGTTGACAGACAAGTCAAGCTGTAGATTTTTTTGGGTGACCAGCGCAGGCAGAGGACCAAGGCTACCCATTATCTGCAGAGGGATTTCATTGACAGCACCGTCTAAATTCAGAATCAGTGATTCGCCCTCTGTGGGTTCCTTTAGATTCAATTCGTTGATGCTCACCGAAATATCCTGGTCAGGGTCAATATAAGTAAGGCTTCCCCTGCTCAGAACCGCTTTTCGGATGATGACGGGCGTCAGGCTGCTATCTTCCATAGTCACGGCACTGGTAGATACGGGTATCTGCGACTTCCAATTAGGTGGTCGATTCATAGGAGCAAGAAGCCCTGCTTTGACGTCAGTCGCTCGCACTTCGTCAATGAATATTGGGCCTTTGAGCCAGACTGACGGCAGGTTCAAGCGAAAAAATAATTGCTCAATAGTTAGTAGGTTTGAATCTGGAGCCCAATCAGGGTTGGAAATACTAACGGAACTCAGAGTGAATTCTGGGTTCAGACCCAGTTTGACGTTGACGAGTTCTCCAACTTCTATCTCGCGGTCAATAGCCTGCTCAACACCAAATTCTAGTAAATTAGTCAGTCGCGCAGGTACGAAATGAAGAGCCAGTAGTAGTATAGTGCTCAAAATCAAAGTGAAAGCTGCGATACCAGCAACGCTCGCTATTGAAATTCTTAACCAAGCTGTTTGATGAGGCGTTGGTTTCGCAATATTCACAATTCACTCTGTCCCCGGCTGTGCCGTTAAAGCCTTACCTGCAATAATCCCTCAAATAAGGGCTAGTCTGATCGAAACAGAACAGGTTGATATGGCGCACTTGCAACTGAAAATCAAAGCCTGCGATGTGCATATAATTTACTGCTGTGTAGTCTGCTCTGTGGATCGCTCTGCTGGAAGTACCGTTTCAGAATCCTTATTGCTCTGGTGTCCTCTCAGCACCCCTAGACTTTGGTCACTGTTATAACAGCCTAACACGTTAACTGATAGATGTGAGGTCCACTCAGTGCTTGCTATTACCGTCATTGCTGTATTGAAATTCATAGCTAGCGTGGCGTTCGACGTTTTCAATGCAAATAATTTTGCAGGCCAAGCGAGGTCAATTGGAATAGCACAACCCACTATTGACCGGACCTCACCGCTGGTTTAACAACTCGCAAGGCAGGTCCGGTTGAGTGGTGCGAGCTTGCTCTGCATGCTTGCCGGCACTCACCTGTTAGCTTGAACCTGGCAGCCACATTGTCCTAATCCTTGACAGGCTGACCTGGTTCTGGAAACCGGTAAAGTACCGGAACCTTATTGCCTACGATCATGTGATCGACCAGGGGCATTGCAATCGAGCTTAAAGTATTCTGGCTTTTCTAGTTTTCTGGATGGCGTCTTGAAAGGTGGTGATGAGCGCTGCTGTAGAAATTCCGATCATTAATACACCGTTGATCGCCTCGAGGGGCCCGAGCAGGCGATGATGTTCGGACATGACAAGATCGCCGTATCCGAGCGTGGCGAAATTAACAGCCGAGTGATAAACAGCTTCACTTAGATTGCTGAATTCTCCGAGGGATTGAAACACCAACGCCCAGATAAACAGTTGAGCAAGGTTGCCGACCACCAGCAGGAGCATGACTGAAACCAGTATCAGAAGCGTACTCCAGGTAGACCCGCTGGTGACCATGCCTTGATGGCGCAGGTATAAACGTAGCGCGGCAACCATCAGAATAGCCTGAAGTACAAGACATGCGGTCATTGTAGCCAGACCTATCAATAAATTTTGGAGCATTTTTCTAGCCTCAGATATTTGGTTGCAGTATTGGCTGGCGTTTGGTTCTAGCTGTTAACCAATCGAGCGTAGCGATGGCTAGCCACGCATACAAAGTGACCGCGATCAGTAATGCAAGGCGCATAGCGAATGCCTGGTAAACATCTTTACCATTGGCGCTGTCCTGGACAGCAGGGCCTAGTAAAATAAGCATTGTCACCAGGGTGTTTTGCCAAAATGAAGGAGTGAACCGGCCCGGTATCACCCCATAGAGTTTGGCGGCACCATAGCCGCTGAACAGTAGCATCCAGAGTGTAAAAAACCACAGAGTTGGGCTTGTCTGCAGAGCGAACCAGAATAGGATTGACATCCCCCCGGCCAGCACGGTGGATCCAAGTAACTCCCGGCCCGCCTCGCGGGCACTGATTTCAGTGCCCTGCTGCCCTAATGCCAGGCTCTTTAGAATCGTAGCCAGATACAGTGACGGATTAGTGAATGCCAGCAGGACAGGTGGCAGGACGATCAAGGTTGCGCGGAGCGCCAGCCAACGAGTCTGGTCTATAGTGGGTTGAATTTTCGCCGGAATTTTGCCCGGGTTTTCTGGTAGCCAGGGGTAAACCAGCCATTGGCACACAATCGCTATCGTTATTGCTGAGAGTAGCCCTTCGATGACCGTAACGCCCATAGTGTAGTTGACCATTCCTGCGGCGGGGATCATGGTTAACCCTATCGCGAATAGGACGCCAACCGGTTTCTGATCCAGTTTAATACTGATCATCGTGCTTGTGTACAGACCCAATAAGATGATCAAAACTGCGGCAAAAGGGTAGTTGAGTAACAGCGGGATCATTAAAAGACCGGTACCCAAAGTGGCGGCAACTGCGACTAACAGTCCCAGTAGGCCCTTCCATCCGGGTGGTGGGCCCGGTTCGGAAGTGAGGGTAATGGCAAGAATCGGAGCCAGGTGAGGTAAGGGCATACTAATTCCGTAGGCGATGGATGTCGCTAACGCCACGACTATCGCCATTCGGCAAGTCCGCCTGGCTGATATCGGTATCACGCGGTTCGACTCGTTTTAATCTGACACGTTTTAATAGGCATAAGAAAACCAGCTGGAGATTCTGATGTAGGCTTCGCCAAGCCAGGTCAGTAGGCCGGTATCGTTGCTGTAGGCCATAACCGAGGCCTGGCCGCCGAGCCGTAAGTGACGCCTCAGTTCAGAATTTTGATTAGGATCGAAACTTATAATCACCGGGAAGCGTTGTGACTGGCGTAACCAGTCACGATTGTTCTGAATAGTGGGTAGTGTGCCAGGTGGAGGTTCTTTGCCAGAACTGATGCCAAGCCCGATGCTGCGTATTTGGCCCTTAAATACCTCTCCGGGCAGTACATCAAAGAGAATCTCTACGGGTGTCCCCTCACTAATATTGCCGAGGTTATTTTCCGTGAACTCAGCGTTGATCCAGACATCGTTAATAGCAATCAGAGTGAGCACGGGATTGCCGGCACCCGCAAATTGTCCTATTTCAGCGCGCAGATTAGTGATTATCCCTGCTGTCGAGGCCTGCACCACTGAGTTGGCCAGGTCCAATTGGGCTTTCTCAACTCCGGTCTGGGCAGTTTTGAGTAGGGTGTTATCTTCGCCATCGCCACCCATTTGCTCGATAGCCCGTTTGACATCGGCTTCAGCTACTCGAACTTGAGCCTTGGCTTGGTCAAGGCTCGCCTGGGAGATTTCAAGCCGCCTCACGGAAATGGTTCCACGGTCATCATCATAGAGTCGTGTAAGTCTGTCCAGATCCTGCTTGGTCTTGAGTTCATTTGCCTCTGTGGCACGAAGTGTTGCTCTGGCGGCTTCCACCGCGGCACTGCCAGCATTGACCTGGCGTGCCGTGTTTTCCAGGTCTGAACTAGCTCGGTCCACAGCAATCTGATATTGCGATGCATCAATCTCAAATAACCTGTCGCCTTTGGCTACCTGCTGATTGTTTTTTACCCATACCTGCGTCACTAGCCCTGCAATTTTAGGAGCGACACCCACCACGTAGCCACCTATGCGAGCCTGGGTGGTATAAGGGGTGAAACGATCAGCGGCCAGGTACCATAATAAGCTGAGCAATAAAACTACTGCGATTGAGGCTCCGCTAATCCTGATAATTCGGCCCGCAGCCTCTTCGCTGTCATCTTGTGATGAAAGCCCCTCAGGCTCTTCACCTTTAGTATCAACAGGAGATTGCATTGCGTTCTCGTCGATTGATTTATCGTTCATAACCTTTCTCGTTTAATAATGCACCGTGACTTTACTCTGGCCTTTGCCGGGAGTTGGGCGCGGGTAACTGTGCTTCCAGCAAGTTGCCCCAATCGGTACGGTTTCGCATCTGTTGTTGAGTTTCTTCCGGCACAATGGATTCCTCTGATATCTCTGCCCAGCCGCCACCTAGTGCCTTGTACATCTGGATAATAGCGCTGAGATGGATTCCCTGGATGGCTAGCTGTCGATCGGCTTGGGATAACAGTGAACGCTGTGCATCGAGTACTCGTTGAAAGTCGGCATAACCTTCTCGGTAGCGAATATTTGCCAGTTCCAGTGAGCGCTCAGCTGCAATCAGCGTCTCCTCAAGGATGATTTGCTGCTCCGCCGTCTTGACCACGATGACTGCTGCATCGTCGATCTCGCGAGCAGCGAGCAGGACCGTATTCTGAAAGGCTTCAATGCTTTGTTGTAGACGCGCGTCCTGCAGACGCACATTGTTGCGAATTCGGCCCTGGTCAAACACGTTCCAGCTCAGTGAAGGTCCAGCGATAAGTTGGCCCGTATCAGCTGAGGCACTAACAGAGTTACCTGACCAGCCCAGGCTTCCTAATAATGAGATGGCGGGATAGTAGTCTGCTTTGGCCAGTCCGATCTGGGCGGATTGGGCGGCAACTCGCCACGCTGCACTGCGTATATCAGGCCGACGAAGCAATAACCGGGTCGGTACTTCGTTAATTATCAATGTGCCGATATCAGGTAAATCGCCACCTTCCCCGGCTAATTCTGGAATTAGGCCAGGTGGCCTGCCTAACAGCGCAGCTAGTGCATTTCGCACTTGTATTAACTTACCTTCCAGGTCTGGGATGGTAGAGCGAGTAGCAAGGTACTGTGTCTTGGCTTGCTGTAGATCTAATTCGGAACCCTGCCCTGCCGCGAACAGTTTTTCCGTTATAGCAAAGCTTCGCTGCTGGCGGGTGGAATTAAGGTGTGCAATTTTTATGCGATGCTGGATGGTTCGGTAGGAGAAATAGAGGTCCGCTGCTTGCGCAGTTAATAGTACCTGCAGGTCCTGGTGAGCCGTAATCGAGCTAAGGAAAATTGCATCTGCAGATTCAATACCACGGCGAAAGCGGCCCCAAAAATCAAGCTCCCAACCTATTCTAAAAGCGCTCTGGTATGCAGCAAGGTTTTCGCTCGAGCCATCGCTTATCCCGCCATGATTGTTAGTGCTGATACCGGTTACGCTGGCCCCTAGTTGCTGCAGTTGGGGTAGGCTCGTGCTATTAGCCATTCCCAGGGCAGCACGACTCTCGAGAATTCTCAAGCCAGCGATACGAAGCGATGGATTATCACGCCTTGCCATTGTGATCAACTCGTTCAAGACCGGGTCGTCGAATAACAGCCACCAGAAGCGGAGGTCTTGAGTTGCTTGCTGCGTATTATTGCTTAGACCATAGAAGTCCGGTTGCCAGTCGTTTAGCCAGGTTACCTCGGGCTCTTTATACTCTGGGCCTAGCGTGGTGCAGGCAGTCGCCATAATAAGAAGTATAAAAAGCACTCCTCTGTGGCATAACTGCAGTTTATTCAAGATACAGGCCCGTCCGTGGTCATTGTTGGTCTGGCTGTGGGGATTGCGCGTCATTTACGATCGCAGCTGCTGCAGGATCCTGGGACGGCACGTCGGCAACAGATCCCTCATCAACCCATTCCATAAAAACGACATAGGCTGTGGCAAGGATTACAGGTCCGGAAAATAGACCAATGATGCCAAAGGAGATCATGCCGCCCATTGCACCGATGAGTATGACGGGCATCGGGGCCTCAACGCCGCGGCCTAGCATGATTGGTTTAAGGACATTATCGGCAAGCATGGAAATCAGGAAATAGACAGTCAAGGCAATGTTGATCAGACTTCCATCATCGCCTCCGACCAACCAGATGTAGGCTATAGCTGGCAGAGCTATCACCATTGCTGGTACCTGCAGAATACCAAGAAACAGTGCAATCAAGGCGAGTATGCCGGGCGCGGGTATCCCTGCGAGAATGAAACCGATACCAAGTAGCAGCGCTTGAATAAAAGACACACCAACCACACCCATTGCGACTGAGCGTATTGTGGCAGTAGACAGGGTCTGCAGCCTGGGTCCTTGGGAAGAATCTGATAGTCGGTTAAAAATACGACCCATAGCGGCGCTACCGGACTCGCCAAAGGCCATTATGATACCTGCGACGATGAGTGAGCCAAGAAATGCCAGAATCGCTCCCGCAATACTTGCTGCTGTCGCTACTGCCCATCGGGAGAACTCTCGAATCTTTGCGTGATTGGCTTCAACAAAACCTTGCAGATCTTCAGCCATCTTAGACCAGGCCTGATATAGAGGTTCGCCCACTAGTGGCCAGTCCGCTACAGCTGGTGCCGGGGCAGAAACTTTGAGCGTGCCGCTTTCGATATTGGAATAAAGCTGGTTGGCTTGATCAGCCATTGATCCACCGAGCATGACAGTAGGCAGTCCCAGAAGGAGCAGGCCACCAATGACCAGAAGGGTCGCTGCTAAACCGGGCCGACACCCGATACGGTTAGCCAGGGCTTGGTTCAGGGGATAAAGCGCAATAGCGAGAATCAGTCCAAGACCGACGATACGGGCAAAAGGGGAAAACACCTGGATGCATAGGAATAGAATGACAGCTATCAGGCCAAACCGGATCAACCCTTCGACCATTACAGAGGATACGGATTGTTCAGATGATGTATCTTGGTTCGACATGTTCAAATCCTTCCGCATTGATTAACGTTTTTTGCTACTCCAATTAAACCACAATCCCCAGGGTTATTTGGCAATGAACTTCCAATATTATTTAGCATGGGATGCCGGGAAAACAGCCAGAGTATCTTTATTCCGTCAAGAGTATAACCCGTTATCCTGCCTATATTGATATACAGATGCAGGATCATTGTCCAGAAAAACAGAGTGCTAGATTTCTGGCGCAGAAATTTTCAAACCCAGTTTCAGGCGCAGCAAACTTTTTTGGCAATTCGTTACCTGGGAGGGCAAGAGACTGTAAGTTCCTTGAATAGTCATATAGATACTATTACAGGCGCAATCGAGCTCTAGAAACAGTCTGCGACGCCAACTGAATATGGACCTTGCCAAGGTGTTTCTCATCCTGGCCGAGAAGATTTACCTCGACCAAAATTTGAGACCAGGAGACTGTTTCCAATTTTATTGGACGGGATCTATAGTGAATCAAATATGGATCTCTATTGGACGGAAGAGAGGCTCTGGTAACGGTAGCTCAAGTGGGTGGTTATGGCATAGTTAATCACCAGCGCAGTTCTGAATGCCCTCTTAACTAAAAATGGTTTTCAGGCCATTGCCAGATACTACAAAATAAATAGTTTGTAATGGTTAAATATCCCAATTGATCATTTTTTTTAGGGGGTTATATAATTGTGGCAGAGTCATCGGTTTCATTACTAATCAGTGCTAGTGGAATGTTTTGTTGGAGACGGGTTCACGGGATGCAAAATAGTCTCGTAGGCTTTGGCTTATTGATCATTCTGCTTGGTGTTTCACCTGGCTTATTTTCGCAAATCCATAAATCTCAGGTAGACAGCATTGGCGACTGGAGGGGTATGAGCTCCCTGGGTAATGACGAATTGCTACGCCAGACGGAGAGCATTCTGAATCGAGGCACGAGTCGATTTCAGGCAGATCAGCGCGAATTGACCATTCGTCAATTCAATTTTGGTCAAGCCCAGGAACAAAGGGCTGATTTCGAACGCAATAAACGAGTATGTGTTCCGGTTCCCGAAATATCAACGCTGGAAACGGTTAAACGCGCCGCCGAGCAGGGCAAAATCCGCCTGCAGGAAGCCCGGCAGTTTCTGGAACTGGTCGAAGCAGAGAAATACAGTCTGGAGCGTTATATCGCGCAGATTGATTCGGTTTAGACTGCTGCTGAAATTTTCACTGAGACTTTAACGGCGTTGGACCCTTTCCTGTTGAGAATTCGTCTACGAGTGGAAGACGGGAGTCTGGCTGAAGCGATGGTGCCTGATTCACTTCGTGAAGAAATCCTAAAGGGTGCTGGTGAGAAACTGATTGTGAAATCGTCAAACGCTTCAATGCAAACGGCATTGAGTTCGCAGCCCTGCCCCACTTTCAAGCCGGGCAGCCGGAAGCCGATGATTTGATGGAGGCTGATGCGCAGCTTGATCTGTGATCGGTAGCGGCGGCTGTCATTTATTCGTGGACCGGGGCTATGCCAGGTTAATAGTTGTCCTGGATTGGAACTAGTAGCCTGCTATAACCTATGGCCTATGTGAAACTGCGCTGGTTTTAGATTCGCTTGTAAAGTTCCCTTTAACTCGTATGCGTTGGTGTTGCCAGGGGATCCAGGTAAAAGACATTGCCATCCGGATCTTTGAGCAAGGCCAGG
>JABIZD010000117.1 GCA_018666555.1 Gammaproteobacteria bacterium | reverse complement strand
CGGTCCAGATTAGCCTCTGCAGCACGACCCCTGCCGTCGAGATAAATTACTCGATATTCATTGCTTAACCGAGAAACCATGAATACTGCGGTAGGGTACTGCAGCATCATTAACGACCCATAGCGCGTCATAATACGCGGCATGCCAGCTGGATAGCATTTAGTTGCAGCATCACCAAAACGAACCCCGCTTCTGGCCTTTTCTTTATAAAGTTTATAATAAGCTGCGGCTTCCGGTGTGAGCTCTGGCGTGGGTTTAAATTCATAGGACCCATAATTCGCCCGAAACTGGTCTTCACCGCGGTATTGCCAGACACCTGTCATATCAAAGGCTGCCGAAGTTCTCTTCCTGGCGAGATTTTCAGGATCGAGCGCTCCAGCGTTTCGGCCTGTAGAGGCATCATCTCCTGCTGATAAACCCTTTGAAATGATAGGAAGTTGACTCGGCCGGGATTTCTTTTCGCGCATCTGCCAGGTCTCGCCCTCCGGCGGGGGAACCCATTCAACCAGACTGGGTGCTACCTGGCGGGCTCTGTCCTGCTTCTTATAGGTTTCTGCGACCTGCGAGGCATCCATGGAATAGGAAACGCCATTAGCCCCGGTCAACCCCTGCAACAAACCACCGGGCTTGCCTGATTTCAATGGCCGCATTTTGACCGTAATGACATCTCCCTTGCTGACAGAATCCCGGTTAAACCCCATCGCAGTCAATGCAGCGACACTCTGACCCTCGATTTTCCAGAGCACCGCTTCACCCTGCCCGTCGTCTACCTCCATATTAATTATCAGGTGCGGGTTACGATAGATAAACCGGGTCACGGTCCCGGTTTTCTGGATAGACTCCTTACGATCAAAAACAGTTGCACTATGATGCGCTACAACATCGTTGGCAATCAGGATAACAACTGCAACAATCAGCCCTCTCATTAACTTCACTGTGCTCTCCTCATAGTCTTAATACGCGTTTAGGTCTCGTCTTCGGGCGCGCAAAGCGGGTCGCTCTGATTTCCCGGTTGTATGCTAACTACCGGTTAAATACATTTTTGCACTTTCCGAAGTACACTTTACTTGTACCAACTGTCTGTCCGCTAGTTTTCTTACTTTATGCATAATGGTGACCGGTTCGGTAAGATAAACCGGATCCGTCACAATCATTTCAATGGTGATAGCCAGGCCGTCATCGGACAATGACAGGCGCTCTATTAGTCTTTTCTGGTCACTGGAATCAACTCCCGTGTAAGTTCCCCAACGATCAGCGACAAAGTTATCAGTTTCGATAATCAGTTCCTCGCCCTCAAACCAGGCAACCGAGTGACCCAGGATTGAAGGCTCGCCGGCGGGCTGGCTCTGGTCAAAATAAATGGTACGAGGCATATCCCTGCCCTCATAGTTAATCGTCATGATTTCATCATTGTTACGAATAATTTTCATCGGATAAGGCAGAATCGTCGCTTTGGGTGGCCCCGGATTCACGCAATCCGTTAGCGGCGTCTGACTACTATCAAAATTAGCAATATTCTCCTTTGCCAAAGCAGTAAAAGGCCAGTCATCTTTTGGCAAATAGCGCTTGGGGACGCTTAAGTGCCTGGACCATAATCCAGAAAAGTCCTTAGATGGCGTAACTACATCTGGGGTTAGTTTCAGGGTCAGTCTGGTTCCATCTGACTTCTCAAGCCAATTCAACCCTGAGTAATACCGATCAGGGTTCCGATCTCTTGCACCACTCCAGGTTACAAGATCACCTTTCTTCAGTGACCGCCTGGTCCAGCCTCTTTCCAGCATCCCTGGCGGGTGGATCATCTCAATACTATACCGGACAATCTTGCCCTCTGGGTTAGGCGCATCAACCTTGAGATAGACATGGGGCATGCTCCAGCCATACTTTACAACAACACCCTTGTTGACTATCACTTTGTTTCTATCCAGGTTTGCATGTGAATGATGGGCACTCACATTGGATAGCTGAACTAGAAGTATCAAAAAGAAACCAACCTGCAGGCTGTTAATTTCTTTGACGAACTGAAATACCTGTTTTTCCAAAAAGCTCATCTGGAACTCCTTGCGTTATAGAGACTGATAACCCTCAACCACAGTATACGTAATTTGAGATTGACTGCGTTAAAAAATTTTCATGCCCGTATTTTTTTGTATGATGGTCTACAGCCAACTTTACCTGTCTAACCCTTGCTTGTCTCTATAGATTGGCAATCCCTCTGCTCAGGCGAACCAACAATAAATACGGGTGACCAATCGAACAAGGTCATAAAGGTGATGACAACACACGTCTGAAAATAGAAAAACGACACTCACTAGTCATCTCGAGAGAACCCCTGTGTTTATACCGGTTAGTATGGCTGCGGACATTAAAAGTAACGCTCGAAGAAATGAGAATTGTGGATCCGGACAATAAAGAATAATACATGGCTATCTATTCTTGCCTCAAATGACTGTTTATTCGTGGATAACCGTTTATTCTTGATAACTGAGACGTTTGCACAACGGTTTATTATCAGGTGACTGATATTGTTGTGAAACCATTAATTGTTATAACACTGGATGGAGACGCTATGTCCACTGCACTAGTCTGCTCATCTCATAGCCCCTTATTGTATTGCTACGACAAACCACCTCAGGAATGGGATGCAATTCAAGCTGCATTTCAAACCAGCAGGGATTTTGTCGAAGCATTTAACCCCGAACTCGTTTTTATTTTTGGAACTGATCACTTCAATGGTTTCTTCCTGAATACCATGCCTGCTTTCTGTGTTGGTTTAGCGGCCAATGCAGCTGCCGATATCGGTGGTTTTACAGGGGCAATTGATGTGCCGGAAAATACAGCGATGCAAGCAATTGAGTACCTGCGCGCCAATGGCCTGGACCCCGCAGTGTCTTACCAGATGACTATCGACCATGGCTTTTCACAGACGCTTCAACTAATGACCGGTGGCCTTGATGCAGTACCGACTATACCGATCTTTATCAACTGTATAACGAGGCCTTTTGTCCCCTTTGAGCGAACTATCTTGTTAGGTAATAAGCTAGGTAAATTCGCCAAATCCCTGAATAAGCGGGTTCTATTTTTAGCATCAGGCGGCATGTCCCATCACCCCACTCGCTACTACCCTGCCTTCGGTGAGGGGGAAGTAGAAGTGATGGCCTGGCAACTCTCAGGCGGCAAGGATCCCCAATCCATGAGCTCTGAACAATGGCTTGAGCGCCTTGATTCAATGCATCATGAAGGCGCCGGGATGATCACTCGTGGCGAACGAACTGCCCAGGACATGCGTTTAAACGAAGCCAGTGACCGTCGATTTCTAGATGTGTTGCTAAATCAGGATTTAAACGCGTATGAAAACTGGGATCAGAATCTTCTAGTAGAAGCAGGCGGTATCGGATCAATGGAGTTACAGACCTGGATTGCAGCCTGTGCTGCCCATTATGCCTGTGGTGGCGCGCGTCCCAAGTTAGATGTTTATTCGGTTGCACCAGAAATCGGCATTGCCTGTGGAATTGTTCACAGTTAACAACGACATATTACCCGTGCTATCCAGCCGGCGCGCTGCCTTCATGCAGATGACCAACCCGTTTATATTGTGTAAACGATGCAGGTTCCGAGGACTGTCTCTAATACCCAAGCGAATGCATTTATGCTGAGGATGCATTGTAGAGCAATTTTTCCTATTATAAAGGTTAACCATTTGCCAGCAGGAACAGCAAACCGAGCAATGTACTCAGGAGGGAACCCTACACCTGCCACCTTCAGCGACTTGGATTATCGGCAGGATCAACTTATTCTGACAATACTCGTGATTAACTTATCGCCCCAACTAAGGGGGTCAAACTGACGACGCAGGGATACAAACGATGACCAAAAAACAATCGGACCCACCCGCAAAGCCCGGTTCCCGGATCAGTCGACGCGGTTTTATCGGCGCTAGTGTTGTCGGCGGCGCAACCACGG
>JABIZD010000097.1 GCA_018666555.1 Gammaproteobacteria bacterium | reverse complement strand
CCGATCACCTCAAGTGCTCGGGTGTTGCTGATCAGTTCGGGATCGCGATCTACTTCAGGCACGATTACACCTCATCCAATTCTGCGGCAACAAACCGGCTAAACGGGCCCGAGCTGTTAACAAGCTCCTGGTAGGTACCCTGCTCCTGCACCTTACCGGATTTCAGATAGACTATCTGATCGGCCTGGCGAACGGTTGATAGCCTATGGGTTATCAGGAAAATGGTCTTATCCGCCAGTTGCGTTTTGATATTCTCTAAAATTCGGTGTTCAGTCACCACATCAAGTGAGGCGGTAGGTTCGTCCAATATCAGTACCGGCGTCTTCTTTAACAGGGCTCTGGCCAAGACGATCCTTTGCCGCTGACCGGTCGATAATCTGGCTGCTTTTTCACCCAGATCTGTTTGGTAGCCCTGAGGAAGCTTTTCTATGAACTGCGTCGCCTCGGCGAGTTGAGCTGCCCAGAATACTTCATTTTCAGTTGCCGAAGGCTGGGCATAGCGAATATTTTCCATGACCGAAGTCGAGAAAAGAATATTTTCCTGGGTGGCAAGGGTGATATTTTCACGAACAGAATTCTTGGTGAATTTTCGTATATCGGTACCGTCGATCAGTATTTCACCCTGATCAATCTCGAAAAGGCGTAACAGTAGAAACATTAAGCTGGATTTGCCAGAGCCTGTCGGTCCAACCAAAGCCGTGATCTTACCCGCGGGCGCCTTGAAACTAACGCCATCAAACAGACCCCTCTCGGGATAGCTGAAGTGAACATTGCGAAATTCAACATCTTTAACGACTCCTTCAAGTGGCATTGCATCAGCCAAGTCCTCAACGGCCGGCTTCAGGTCAAGCACCTGGTAGGCTCGATTCAAGCCCATTGCCATGTCTTGCGCTCGCCCCCACAGGTTGAACAAATCCTCCACGCTACTGGCTGCCTGTCGGCCCCGAGCCCTGGCCTGATCCTGGCCGCCCAGGTTCCAGATAGCAAAACCAAACCCCAACAGCAGATCTCGCAGGAAAGTCTCAGCGCCCAGGTAGGCCAGATAGGCAGCCCCCAACTCGACGACAATCAGCGGTATGGCTGTACAACAAAAAATGTAAAAACCAAAGAACAACAGCGTCACCCTGGCATCATGCGCTGCTGAGAAAGCCTCTACTGACGCCGTTTCAAATGCCGCCTGGCGGTTGCCCTCCAGACTGTTTACCTTAACGGTTCTGATCCCTTCGATACTTTCCTGTATATTCGACGTTAAATTGGCACTGGCGGCCCTGGCATGCTTAAACTGCCGCCTCAAGGTTGGTGATAACCGCTTAGCAACCCAGAGCATGGGAAGCCAACTAAACAGCAGTATCGTACCCAGTAGTGGACTAAATGCCGTCACCACCAGAATACCCAGCAGAAACCGAATGACTCTTAAAAACGGGTCTATCATCAGCGTCTGTAATATCTGGGTAACCATGGCACTATCCTGAAGTAGCCGATAGATACCATCTCCTGTTTTTGCATTGTTATGGAAGTTCATGGACAGTAACTGCATCTGACTCATAATATGAACCCGCAGAGCCTGATTAACGTTCTGCATAATCCATACCCGGTAATAAGCAATCACGTGACCCAGCGCTTGCCCTACACCTGTCGATATGATGGCCAGCACCAACACCGGCATAATCAGTGAGAGTCGCTGTTGGTTAGAGATTTCCTCGACAGCAACCCACTGTTGTGGGTCGAGAAATAACAAACTGGCAGAGATCGCCGCGACAGGCTGGTTAAGAACGACATTATTATAAATCAGACCAAAAATAATGAACCCGGTCCCAGTCTCCCATAGGAAAAGAAAAATCACCGAAATGACATAAGCACTGGCATGCCAACGCATTGGTTGAATATAGGGCCAGGCGCGTAAGAAAAGGTTAACAACATCCCTGAAGCGAATGGCCTCGGCCTTAATTTCACTATACTGCTCTGGTGCAGAGGTTATCGAATTCACTTGACTCATACGTCGGCGCTTCCTGTACCCTATGAGGAAGCGTATCCGCATCGGGATAAAGCGACAAGCAATAAAAAGGCTTATCACATAGACTGATGAATCCTGATAGGGTCTAGGCTAACCAACAAAAAGTGTGTTCGCCAGGCCTTTCAGGCAATAAAGGAAATTATATTGATGAGACTATCTAAAGTCATCGAAGTTGACGGTGCTCGCCTCAATATTGTGATTGAAGGCAAGAACAAGGCCAAACCTGTTCTGCTCTGGCACGGTGCAGCCTGTAATCTTAAAATGTGGGATCAGGTGACATCGCGCCTAAAAAATGATTTTCAGTTTATCGGCTTCGATATCAGAGGCGTTGGTTCAAGTGTTCCCACTGACAATAAAGACCAATATAATTTTGAATGCTATGCCCGTGATGCCAGCATCATCCTTGATACCCTGGGCATTGACCAGTGTCACGTCTGGTCCATGGCATGGGGCTCCAGGGCGGCGCTCGCTTTCTGCTCCCTCTACCCAGACCGAGTCAGCTCTGCGGCATTTTACGATGCCAGTATTGGCCCTGCCGATGTAAAGGCACAAAAAATTGGCCACCAGACGGCATTGGCGCGGCAAAAGAAAGCAGGGATAGAGCGATTTGACCTTCCTGAGGATTGGAACAAGCATCAAAACGATGAAACTATGCGCCAGGCCATGGCTGCTGCGGCATCATTTAACCTGCCTGCTGCCGCCCTCAAACTAAGCCTGCCTGTGCTGGTCGCGACGGGGGATTGCGACCCCAACCTCGTTTCAAGCCGAGAACTGGTATCAATTATCGACAGTGCACGACTCGAAATCATGAAAAACGTCGGTCACGGTTCAGTACTGCAACGGCCTGACCTGGCAGCGGCAATTTTCGCCGATTTCCAGGCTTCGTTAATCCAACAACATACCCAAACAGATCTCTAGGAGGCTAGATAGCCGCCGTCTACGGGTATCGATGTGCCGGTAATGAAGCCGGAATCATCAGACATCAGAAATGCGATGGTTGCGCCGTATTCATCTTTGCTCTTCCCTTGACGGCGCAACGCCAGCCAAGGTTTTCCTCGAGGTAAGGTCGCCGCTGGAGTACTTGCCTGCTCACGATCCTGTCTGGCATGCAAACCCAGATTAGAATCCGCAACACCGCCTGGCTGAATCGCATTGGCTCTTATCCCGTAACTGCCGTAATCCACCGCTATCTGTTTAGCCAGGCCAATCACGCCATGCTTTGAGACCGTGTAAGACGCGGCAGCACCACCGGCCCCGACAACTGAACCTGCTATAGAGGATGTCACCACGAAAGAGCCAGCGCCGTCTTTCATCATATGGGGTATGGCATGCTTGGCGCAGAGAAACGGTCCGGTTAAATTTACGCCCAGAACAAACTGCCAGTCTTCCATGGTCAGTTCGTGAATCCAGCCTCTCCCGGCAGTTCCGGCGTTAGCCACCATACCGTAGATTGAGCCAAACTCTGACACGGTTTTCGCAACCAGGGATTCCACATCGACTTCAAGAGATACATCACATTCCACAGCCAGGGCGGAACCGCCACGCGCTGAAATCTCGTCCGCCACCGCAACCGCCAGCGAGGCTCTAACATCGGCAACGACGACGTTTGCTCCCTCTTCACTCAGGCGCAGACAAGCTCCTTTGCCGATACCGCTGCCACCACCGGTTACAATAACGGTTCTATGCTCAAGCCTTTTTGACAAATTCATACTTGTCCCCCTGAAAACTCTTCAGTCTCACATCCAAGCAGCGCGTCCAAAGCAAGGTCCCGGTTGATAAACTACTTCAGGTTTACAACCTTATGCTACCTATATGAAACTCGACCGCTACCGATATGAAACTCGACCGCTACCGATTTGAAACCTGCATCTAGCTAGTTAAAACCTACCGTTAGCTAATTAAAACCTACCGTTAGCTAAATAAAACCTTACCGCTAGCCACTTAAAGTATTGATTGCTATCGATTAAAACAACTAAAGAAAACCCTATAGATAAGCAGAAGGCGCCACGAAACCACCAATCTCCTGGGTAATCTGCCGGGCAAATTCAATGGTACGATGATCACGATAGGGTGCGCTAATTGCCTGCAGGCCAATGGGAAGGCCGCTGCTCGACAAGCCTGTCGGGAAGACCGTGCTGGGCAGGTACGCATTGGTGACCAATCCAGACCAGAACAACTGGGAAAAATACGATTGTTCCTGATTATCGACATTGATGACTCGACCCTCAAAATCCCCCTGATCATGAGGAAAGGCAGTGGTCGCCATCTGCGGACAAATAACGATATCCCAGTCCTCAAAAAAAAGACTCCACGCATGACGTAGTTTTTCTCTCTGCACATTGGCCCTAATCCAGTCACGATGGGATAATACCGCTGAACGAGCCATGACAGCAGCTTCTGAAAAATCCTTTCGATCAAGACTATCTACATGCTCTTGTATCCTGCTGATCTGATCCGGTGGCAGGCTGGCTGACATAACCGAATTCAATAGCGTTCGATAATTCAGGATATAGCTTGAGCCGTCAAAATTCGGCCTAGCAGAATCTGATACAGTAGCTCCCATATTACTGAGAATCCGTCCAACCTCATCGGCTCTTTCGGCCACCTCCCTGGCCACTGGTGCGGCCTCATCATTAGCCCAGATTGCTACCCGTAGCTCCTTCAACTGCTTGAAATCAGCTGACGGCAAACTCAACTGCCAACCCAGAGCTTCCCTTTCAGCAGGGCCAGCCATGATATCCAGAGCCAGGTGGAGATCTTCTGCACTCCTGGCCAGCGGCCCGCAGACGGCCAGGTCTGCATCTGGAATACCATTCATTAGTTCATGACCCTGCATGGGTATGACACCGTAAGTCGGTTTATGGCCATATACGCCGCAGAAATGGGCAGGGTTCCTAATCGATCCACCAATATCCGAACCCGCCTCCAGGCCGGAAAAACCTGCAGCCAGAGCTGCCGCACTACCGCCTGAGGAGCCTCCAGGAGTGCGCTCGGTGTCCCAGGGATTACCGGTCGTGCCATAGACTGGGTTGTAACTCTGAAAATCTGCCAGGTTCACCGGCACATTGGTTTTACCCAGAAAATGTGCACCCGCTGCCTTGAAACGAGCCACCGCCAGGCCATCGCGCTCCGCAATATTGTTACGGAATGCTTCCAGACCCCAGGTGGCCGGGGTTCCTTTAATCACATAGGATTCCTTAATGGTCATGGGAACGCCGTGCAAGGGCCCAAGGCTCTCGCCTCTCGCCTGCATAGCATCAGCTATTTCAGCACTAGCCAGTGCTTCATCAAAAATCCGCACAACCACCGCATTGATAGCACCGTCAAACCGCTCTATACGATCAATGTATAGCTTGGTTAGCTCCGTTGAACTGATCTGATTAGTGCTGATTTTCCGGGCTAAATCACTCGCCGATAAAAATGCTAACTCTGTCATACGCACGTTCCTCTTATATTCTCATTCCAACTCAGGTGAAGTGTTCTCTTTAATTTACCATCCGCCAAGCTGAAGCAAACCTTTAGATAAGTAATCCGGTTTTCAGCACCAAGGAGCGTCGATCACTAAATCGAAAGGTCCAGTAAATTATAATTTTTAATAACGGCTTCAACGTTTTCTTGATTGAATCGATAGCGTGACTCGAGACCAGAAAACGGTTTATAACAGTAAGCCGCCTCATCGGGATAACGCTGGCGACGGGCATCTATCGCCACAGCAATGACCGCTGAACGTTTAAATATACGTTGTTCGTCATAGACTTCTGAATTTCGTTGACTCAAGGCACCTTTTGCACCCAGCACAGACGAGCGACGATGAAAACCAAAGGTAAGCGATATGCGCGGGTCCGGAGAACTATTGGCAAAAGAGGCATGCAACATCTGTCGATTCACCATGGTCACATCACCCGGCTGGCACACCAGGGGTATCGCGCCGGGCAACTGCTCCGACCCAGCATTATCCTCTACCATTTTCTTAATATCTAATTTGCCTAGTTTATGCGTGCCAGGAACCACCCAAAGACAATTTCGGGTAGTACAGGGATACAATTGGGCCTGAAAATTAAAACCGTGAATACCGGCATCCCAATTTTCAGCATCCCAATGGGTAACGCCATCCTGATGCCAGGATACTGATCCACCCAGATAAGGCAGCTTGACAAAAGTCGCATCATTGTAGGGTACGAAATCATCACCATTGACGGCAGCCGCAATGGCCAGCAAATCCGGGTGCCCATACAGTTCCAGGCCTGCTGGCATGGTCTGACACATGCCGCTCATCAGATGCACCACCTGCTTAGGCGAACCCTGGCCTGGCTTGGGTTGCGCCATCTTTGTTGGATGACGACCATTAAGCAGCTGGGTTCCTCCCCACGGGTCTGACAGGGGCTCAATAAAATGGTAAACCGGAACAGTGAACTCTGTCCCATAGGCAGGCTCTCCCTGAGCATCGAGGGGCTCACCCCTACCGACAGGAGCGCGATCAAGCAGTTCTTTTATATTACTTTTTAACCGCTTAATTTCTTCTGAACCAACAAGGCCTTCAAAAATGTAACAGCCAAATTGAGTGTAGGCGTCCACGATATCGGCGTGCAAACTCCCTGCAGAGGTATACCTGACCGGCCCCCGGATAGGAAGGTCACGGGCTTGCGCCTCACCCCTGGCCAAATAATCTGTGAGCGCATTGGCATGGAATTCAAGACTCACTTGAACATCTTCGTCACCTTCTAATTGCTTTGCTTGAGCCATAATGATCCCTAAATGCCTGGGTTGAAAATTAGTATCTGTATTTTCATAATTTCAGTTTTCTGAACCTGACTAAATTACAAATCGTGTTTCTACCGCCACTACTCGTCGGGGGCTGAGTTTGGTATCTGCAAATTTCGCCACATCCTCTGCAATAATCTTCTCACCCTCTCGACTGGCAAAAAATCTTGTGCGCAGATCCTGTTCAGATTCGAATCCACATAACGCAAAACCATCCCAGAGCGGCCCAGCAAAACAGTGCAGCACACTCAACTGGGCGTAGTTGCTCATAGCCAGATGAATAGAAAGTGCCAACGGCGTATGGCCATCTCGCCAGTGACGATCCGCTGCATCGTGCCCCATATCGGTATTAGCCACCAGTGTAAAGACCCCGACTGCGCCGGGTTGAGGCCCCTGCGGCTGCACTAGATCGCGAGTCTTCATTTCTCGCCTGTCGATTAAATAAGCACCGACATCTGCGGCGCTTAACAGCGCACTCAGATCAGGGTGCGTTGTACACAGGAGGGCTGCAAATGGGTTGTGCAGGTCACGGTCATTGACGTCCTCATACAGGCGACCACCGACCATTTCAGCAGTATGCTTTGCCGTATCTTTGTTACTAAACGCAAGACAGAATTCCAGAGCCATGGCTTGCATGCTAACGCAGCTTTTCGTAAACCTCTATACCCATGATGTAAGCTTTTTTTATACCGGTTGCTTTCCACGGCAGAGCTAGTGTAGTTATTCATCTGGAATAGAGCGCTGAAAAGAGTGATTAATGCATCCAGACGCGCCCTAAAGAGGCCACGGGAATTGAACTAGATCGTTCACAACTAAGTAACCTCATAAAACTCGGCGATTACAGTTGCAGAACTCAAACAAGGGAATTGCGTTCATGAACAAACTTATCATAGGATTTTTAATTGGTTTACTGCTGTATGGTTGCGACAACACCAACCCTGATACTGCAAGAAAATTAAAACAGGGCATGATAACCGGCTCAGACGAAGGTGCCAGCTTTAACTGGAAAGGCATCGCCTTCGCAGAGCCGCCAACAGGCGCTTTACGCTGGCGCGCACCTAGACCCGCTGCTGCCTGGGAGGGAACTCGCAGCGCAACCGAATTTAGGTCAGCCTGCTTTCAGCCAGGCGGTCTGTTCGGAGGCTCAGATGAAACATGGTCGGGCTCCGAAGATTGCCTGTACCTGAATGTTTGGTCTCCCGCATTAACCAAGGATGAGGCTCTCACACAGAAATTACCGGTCATGATGTGGATCCACGGAGGTGCTAATGTTATTGGCTCAACTGACAGCTATGACCCTAGCCAACTCGTGGAAAAGCACCAGGTCATCGTTGTGACTGTGCCTTACCGAATGTCATCACTTGGCTGGTTCAGGCATCCTGCATTTCGCCAGGACGGCACTTCTCAAGCCGATCAATCCGGTAATTACGGCACCTTGGATACCATTCTCGCGCTCAACTGGATCAAGGAGAATATCACTAGCTTCGGCGGCGATGTTGACAACGTAACGATATTTGGAGAGTCCGCCGGCGGACACAACGTCATCGCCTTGTTCGCATCGCCTCTGGCATCCGGCCTTTTTGACAAAGTCATCATGCAGAGCGGTATTGTTTCCGTACCAGCACTTGCAGCTGCCGAAAACTATTATCCAGACAGCTATATTTCAGATGCTATCAGTGGCCGCGAAGTCATCAATGAACTGCTGATTCAGGATGGCCAGGCCAACAATCGGGAACAGGCAAAGGAAATCCAGGATGCCATGGCTCTTGAAGACATTGCCCGCTTTGCCAGAAACAAAACGCCCACCGAACTCCTCAGCGCAGAACGCGCTGCCCGACCACGTAAAGCAGGTATGACCCGGGCCTTTCCAGACGGTCACGTTATTCGTTCTGAGGGGATCGAAGCCTCTTTTACCGACTCCCAGGTGCCAAGAACCCCCATCATCCTTGGTACCAACCGGGATGAGTCAAAACTATTTAATGCCATGAAGCCGCGACTGGTAACCTGGGGAGAGGCTGGTGGCCTATATTCTGTCATTGGACGCATGCCGCTGGAGATCCTGAGGCCAGCCTACTACGATGCTATCAGTGAATACGGCTCAGAATTCTGGAAACTCAGGGCCGCCGACCGACCCGCCAGCCAATTAGTCGACTCCGGCCATAGCGACACCTTTGTCTATCGTTTTGACTGGGATGAACTGCCTGAAATCAATAATGTCGACTACGCCAGGCTTATCGGTGCAGGACATGCATTGGAGCTGCTATTCTTGTTTGGCACAGCACTCGACAGCACCCTGGTAAAACAATTGGTTGTCAGAGATTCCCATCCCGAAGCAAAGATATTATCAGAGCAAATGCAATCCTATTGGGCCGAATTCGCCTACACCGGTGCACCGGGCAGGGGCCGCAACGGTGACCTTCCGATGTGGTCTCAATGGTCCAATGAACCGGGTGCAGCAAAAACGATGATCCTGGACTCAGCTAGTGATGGAGGCCTGACTATGTTGGATGTCGCTTATAGCGAAGCCCATCTGCTCGACAGATTAGCTACCGACAGCCGGTTAACTGCCAGGGAACAATGCGAGACATTGTTTGGATTGTCATACAGCAGCGACGATGATATCTCATCAGAAAGCTGGAACAGTTTCGCTGATGGCACATGCAGCGGCCTTGATTACAGCGAGCTTATCAAGCAAATTGATAATCGAGAAGGAAATAGTGACGGCGATTAAGACAGTCTAAGACAGGTCCGTTATCTTAGGTTGTCGAACCTCAGCTCAGCCCGAGGCGCCACTCAATCACGGCATAACCATCAAGGGCGAGCTTCGGCTTCAAAAGAACGCCAGAAAAAATTTCCCTGGTTGGGCATCTTTACCTCGGGTAACGACGTCTGACTCAAAACGCGAGATTCATCGACGATACCATTAAGGAATAGCAGATAGGCAGTCACGGCATATACCTCATCATCGCTCAGACTGCCCGGAAAATGGAAAGGCATGGCTCGCCTGACATAATCAAAAACAGTAGTTGCATAAGGCCAGTAACTACCCAGCGTCTTGACAGGCCGGGAACTCGATATGCTACCGACACCCCCGGCTAATCGATCGTGTAATCCATCCATTCCTTCGACCCCATGGCAGGAGGCACAATGGACTGCATACACAGGTTTACCTTCAGCAGCAGTGCCTTGACCTTGAGGAAGCCCCTGGCCATCCGGCAATATAGCCACATCCAGAGAATCTAAATCAGTATCGGTTAATTTCCTGCCTAATTCCGGTGTGGTCGCAGCCATACCAGCCAGTCCAAGGACGCTCAGTCCAATGATGCTGAACGCAGTCAATTGCTTAAACATAGACATTCCTCAACTTACCATCCGTTTGAACCTGCCAGGCCTGAATACCGTTATAATGATAAAAACTACCAGGAGCGCGCCCCTTCATAACCTGTGCTCTTGTCGGCTGGACCTGACCTACCTCATCAGTTGCCCGGGATAACAATACAGACTGCCCGCCCTGCCAGCGCCAGGCAGCCCGAAATCGGGTCAAACTTTTGGGCAGTGGCTGTGCATCGAGATGTGCATCAGCCCAACTGCTTCCACCGTCAGTAGAGACTTCGACTTTTTTGATTCGTCCAGCTCCACTCCAGGCAATTCCTGAAATCTGATATAAACCCTGTCTATCCAGGTCGAGTCCAGGCGAGGGACTGGTGATCAAGGATTTAACACCCATGTCGAAAGTGAATAGCTCTGCTTTCCCAGTCTCTCCCAGGTCAGAATATTTAGAAGTTTCATCCTTGGTCATAGCAGGTTGATCTGTTACCTGAAGCGTTTTCAACCACTTAACCGATGCATTACCTTCCCAACCCGGCAGGAACAGGCGCATAGGATAACCGTTCCCAGGCCTGAGCCGCTCACCATTTTGATACAAAGCAATGATGGCATCATCGTAAATTTTTGAAAGCGGAATACTACGACTCATCCTGGCAGAATCTGCGCCACTGGCTATGATCCACTTGCCGGAGGCTTTAATCCCTGCTTCATCGAGTAATAATGCCAGTGGAACACCTGACCATTCGCTTCCAGAAACCAGGCCATGCAGGATAGAACAGCTGTTTTCAACCGGCGAAGGAGCAATCATGGCACCACTGTTACCAGAACATTCAAGGAACTGGATGTTTGAGACCAGAGGGTACCGACAGAGATCTTCTGCTGAAAAAGACAACGGACGCGCGACCTCGCCAAATAGAGCTAACCGGTGTTGTCCTGGATCGATTTCCGGAATTCCGCTGTGATGCCTTTCAAAATGAAGACGACTCGGCGTAATGATCCCCTCCAGATGTTCCAGCGGGCTACGTGAAGCCCCTGAACCTGTTGTACCCGGTCGTGATGCAGCTAACCTTTTGACGTGTTTTTCGTACTGGGACGGTTCGCCAGCTGCAGACATGCCCTTACCTGGTGCATTCATCCAAGCAGGTCTATCCCTGGCTGAACTCTGCGCTGTCATGAGTGCCGTTGCCGCCAGTGCGCCTGTCTTTAAAAAAAACCTCCGATGCAATAAGCCGTTACCGGCAGCATCAATTGAATCAGTATGCTGTCCTGACATGATGATTTCCTTTTCAGTCATTAGCGGGTCTGAGCATCATTAATCGCCAAGCGGGCGGCTCTTGTCAAGCTTAGCTCACAAAAACATGGTACCGGTGGCCCCCATCGGGACAAGCACATAACAGAGTTCACTGGCGCATCCTGCATTACTTATCAAAATCAATGCCTGGTTAAGCCTGGATGCTAAACCAGGCTGTCTATTCTGGCCTCGGTTAACACCTTATCCTGCCTGCTCAGGCAGATTGCTGACCAGGGTCCTGTATCAGTTAAAGCATACTTCACGGAGAGGGTTTGATCCCAGAAGATAGGTCGGCGGAAGTAAATGTCCAGATCAAATGAGGAAGGCGAAAACCGGCTCCACAGCGCAGCTGTCAAATAATGCACGCCCATTCCTCCGCCGATTATCGGTGCTCGAAAGCCCGCTTTGTTGGCCGCCTCCATCTCATAATGAATACTATTACCTTCAGAACTATAGTCCTTGACCGCAGCTGGAGTTAATGAGTAACTTGCGGCCAAGCGCAATAGCGAAAGGTCCTCTATCACGGGAGCGGGCCTTTGTCCTGCTCCTTGTTGACCTGCCTTATTTGGGTCTGGCTTCAGAGACCTTCTTGGTACTGAAATCACTGCCTGACCATCACCGTCTTCAAACCAGACTTCGGTATCGACCGCCCAGCCTCGTGGAACCTCGGTTACCGCTTTAATGTAACCTTGACCAGTTAGCGTTTCTCCCAGCCGAACCTGGCGGTGCTGAATCAACCGCTGCAGCATATTAACATTACCCTCGGCACTAATACCGTTACTGATGCCAACATGAATACCAGCGCCAATAAGAAATGCAGCATCAACATACGGACCGAAAACGGACGCATCAATTCCGCAGGCAGCCAGCTTCCTGTCCTGGTCATCCTGGCCGAGAACAAAGATTTCCGGTTTAAAGGTAAAGCCAGGGATTGGGACAAGCCGAGGACTACTTATATCTGCCAAACCAAATCCTCTCTCATGATTAACTCCCATATTCAGGTGCCTTCCACCGGTGGCACGATGAACCCAATAATCACAGTATTCGCGCCTGAAATCAAAATATCTGCAAACCATACAGACAAATCCTCTCACTAAAAATCTACTTTTCAAGCGCCGAAAACTGCAGGATGCTTAACCATAACGGAGCTGTTATAGTTAGCAGCGTTTGGCAATCCTTCCTGTTAATCAACTCGGTTAAGCGGAAATAACAGCTTCGGTGACTCTGATTGCTGCTGGCAGATACCGATTATCGAAGTAAATGGATCACCTGAAATTCACACGACCGTGTCAGCGACAGAAATTATCTGAAAAGGATTTGCATGTCAACGCAAGCTCAAACCATGAATACAACCCGTACCGCCCGTCTGGATAAACGCGTTTTTTACATCTCATTGGCGACCGTTCTAATCGTCAGCATACTCATGACGGCTTTCCCTGAGATAGCCGCAGAATATGCGCAGCGATCCATGAAATGGATCACCCGACACTTTGGCTGGTTCTATTTGCTTGTCGGTACGCTACCCTTAATCTTCTGTGGCTGGCTTGCTTTCGGTCGATACGGACAAATCAAATTCGGCGATCTGGAAGAGCAACCTGAATACTCAACCATTAGTTGGGTTGGCATGATGTTTACAGCCAGCATGGGTGCCAGCCTGATCGCGTG
>JABIZD010000127.1 GCA_018666555.1 Gammaproteobacteria bacterium | reverse complement strand
TCAGCGGCTAGGTATCTGTGCGGCAGGGAAAATCATTACTTTAATTGGCTTGCCCATAGGGATTCTATCCGGGACACTCGATGTTATCCCCATTTTGGAAAGTTTGGTTAACCCCCATTTAGGTTTTGGGGGCCTACTTGGGAGTACCGTCTTCGCAGCTGTAACCGGTGCAATGCTGTCCCTAATTGCTTCCACTTGGGTAGATGACATGCCCTTTGAAACGGCCTCCTCTAACCCACGGAAGCGAGAAGCTCTTTTGGTTTGCCTAGCTGCATTGCTTATGTTCTGTCTATTCTCTGAGCTTTATGCCAATAGCTTTGATGCATCACAGAATTTCCTAGGCCACATGAACCATCCAGGGAAGGCTCTGTTCCTATTATCTATTATTAGTTTGCTCATTTTGTGCCGACCTAGTAGCCAGCAAGGTTTTCTTAGTGCCATCGCTACAGGTTGTGTGATCTCAATGGGGCTAGGTGTTGCCTCTGCAACAGCCTATTATTTCGATGCATCTTCGGCGGGTGACCCGACACTTTCTCTTGCTAAGATGGCGTTCCCTATTATCTTCTCTATTATCTCAATTGTTTACAGTTTGTTTGCTTATGTAGTGATAGTAATAATGTCTTTGCTTAAAACGGAACTTGAGCCTATTGAGTTTGGAAAAATGAACTGGCACATGGCCGAAATATACGTGTTCTTTGTCTTTCTTACTCTAACTCCGGCATCGTTATGGGAAGTCCTAAGCGATTGGAATAGTGACAGAGTCAAAACGTACGATCCATGGCAGCCTCAATATGAACAATTGGAAGAAAGGCTCCTTGAACTTGAACAATGGAAGGCAGACAGGCTTTTAAAGGCAGACGAGTAGTATTCCAAGTTTCGTTTGGAGTTGCAGGTAAAGCGCGTTACCTGCAGCAATGGTTGGTTTAATTAGCCACGTATCAATTTGATGTTAATTGTGGAATTGAATTCAACATTAACTTGTCCCTATTGCTCATTTAATAAATCAGAAGTTATGGCGACTGATAGCTGCCAGTTTTTTTATGAGTGTTCTAAATGTAAACAGATGTTAAAACCTAAAAAAGGGGATTGTTGCGTTTTTTGTTCCTATGGTGATGTCCCTTATCCACCCATACAGCAAGGGCAGAATTGTTGTGACTAGGAATCCTGACCGGACACAAGCCAGCGAGGTTGTGCGGACCCGGTGAGGGCTGGCCCTGGTGTCCGCCTAGTGAGTAACGCCATGAAATCGCTAAGCTATAAATCTCGTGTTTGCCGATGGATATTTTGTTAGTGGTAAAGGATGAAGAAAATCATCCTCCTGGCACTACTGGTATTGAGTTCTAATAGTTGGGCAGAGAAGCCGTCCAATATTGTTCTGGTTCTCATGGATAATTTTGGCTATGGCGAAATTGGGGTCTACGGAGGGGGCGTGTTACGTGGCGCGCCAACGCCAAATATCGACAGCATTGCCGCTGAAGGGTATCGACTGACTAATTTTAATGTTGAGGCAGAGTGTACCCCATCTCGCTCTGCATTAATGACGGGACGTTATGGCATTCGTACAAGACAACGTCAGGAAGGCCCGCCCAGAGGGGTCTGGTATGGCATCACAAAATGGGAAATCGCCGTGGCAGAAATGCGCTCTGACCAAGGTTATGCGACCGGTATTTTTGGCAAATGGCATCTAGGCGACACGGAAGGACGCTATCCAACCGATCAAGGTTTTGATGAATGGAATGGCATTCCCAGGTCATCAGATCGAGCCTTCTGGCCAGATAGCAATAGCTTTGCGCCTGATAGCCATCCGGATGTTAAATTTGCTCATGTGATGTCGTCGTTTCGAGGTCAGAAGCCAAAGCAAGTAGAAGTTTCGACCGAGCCAAAAGAGTCACCATCGATAGAGACATCACTGATCATGCGATCGATTTTATAAAACGTAAAGCCAGTGGTGACCAGCCATTTTTTGCTTATCTTCCCTATACCCAGACGCATGAACCGGTGGACCCACACCCTGACTTCTATGGCAGCACAGGAAATGGAAATTTTGCCGAGGTTTTGGCTCAGACCGATGCTTATGTCGGTGAGCTATTAGATACAATTGACGAGTTAGGACTGAAAGAAAACACCATCTTTATTTTCACTTCAGACAATGGACGTGAGGGTGTGCCGCGGTCATTTGGGTTCACGAGGCCTTGGCGAGGAAGTATGTTTTCGCCCTATGAAAGTTCTTTAAGGGTTCCTTTCCTGATCCGCTGGCCCGGGAAAATTCCAAAACTTCGTGTATCAAATGAGCTAGTCCATCAGATAGATTTATTTCCCACTTTGGTTAGTCTGATTGGCGCTGATATGCCGACAGATCGAATTATAGATGCTACTGATCAATCTAATTTTCTTCAGGGGAAAACGAATAAGTCGGCCAGGGAATCCCTGGTTATTTACATTGGTAACGAGCTATTTGGTGCCAAGTGGCGAAATTGGAAAATCCTGATTAAGGAAATGGATGACGATGGCTATGGCATTAAAAATATGGCTTATCCCTCGGTCTATAATTTAATTGTCGATCCAAAAGAAGAAGTGCCCGAGCTCAATTATTTAAATGACACCTGGGTTGATTTTCCTTTATATCAGGTAATAGATGATCACCTGGCATCGATAGGAGACGATCCAGGAACGCCAGAACCCTAGCACGATAATAACGCCGTTTCTTTGCCAAGCCAGTCCTGGATTGGATGACGGGCATTAAACCCTGAAAAAACCTGAATACCTCTCTCGGTAGAGAATCATTAGCTCTCGTCTCTGGCGAGGAAGCGTGCTTAAACGCCTTTCTCGGAGCATAAAGAACACTGGCAATAAGATAATGATCGAAGTTTGTGCTGGAGTAGCAACAATGCCAGCACTGCAGTTCTCTGCTCGCGGTCTCGGCGGGTGATTTTAAAGTAAAGGCGGTGTTTGGAATCAAGATGATAGAACATTCACCCCTTGCAAAAACACAAATAGGCCTCATAATCTCCTCAGCCAGATAGGCCGGTCCTTGCCTTGGTTTTGTTATTGCGAACATCGCATTTTTGCTGTATTCCTCGCTCAACATTGTGTCAGGACATCCCTGTTGTGAAGGGGGTTCATTTTTAGGAGTTAATATTTTGTATCGGTACCCTAGTCGTTTTTCGTCGGTCCTCTTAGCATTCTGCGCTTTAATTGCATTGCCGATTTTTGCAGCGGATATCAAGATTGATGGCGTATTAGATGAAGCTGATTGGTCCTCTGCCCGCGAGTGGACCCAGTACTATGAATCAATGCCATTTTCTTTAGCCGAGCCAAAACATTTTCAAAAAGTCTTAATTCAACAGGACGAGAAAGGCATGTATTTTGGCTTTATCAATGAGCAGCCAAACGAAACAATCCGTGCCAACAAGCATGAAAGAGATAATGAAAAGGCCAATGCCGATAAGGCCGGTATTGCCATTGATTTTGATGGTGATGGCTTAACAGCCTACGGATTTGCCGTTTCTGCGGGCGGATCCATCATTGACACCATTTATATCAATGAAAACCAGGGCAATGCTGACTGGGATGCAGATTGGGAATCGGCTACTCATGTTGAGGGGGATGCGTGGTTTGCTGAGATGTTCATTCCTTGGAGTATTGCGCCCATGAAGGCCCAGGAAGGGGATGTCAGAAAGGTAAAATTAGCTTTTTGGCGAATGGTCGTCGCTGAAAGCCGGGTAAATACCTCAATAAAAGGCAACCCACGACAAGAGAAGTTTATGTCGCTTTTTGAGGACTATGAATTTAAAAACTATAGCGTTTCAAAATTAGATTTTTTCCCTTATGTCAACGTGACTGAAGACCGGGTTTTAGAAGATGTCACGACTAAGGCCGGAATGGAGGTGTTTTGGAAAATTGACTCAGGCAAACAACTCAATATCGCTTTAAATCCTGATTTTGGACAGGTTGAAAGCGATGAGCTCGTGGTTAATTTTTCGTCGAGCGAAACCTTTTATTCCGATAAGCGACCGTTCTTTTCAGAGAATCACTCTTTGTTTGAGGTCAAAGGCTACAACTTTTTTTACATCATCAACACCCGGCGAATCGGCGCTGCCCCAGATTACAATTGCGCTGAGTATACCGGAACATTAAAAACCAGCTGTGAGTCAAACCAAATCGGTTCGACTGACATAGACTATGCCATTCGATACACACAGCAAAACGAGAACCTGGACTTCGGCTTCCTTGGGGCTTCTGAAGCAGACGAGCAATTCAGCCAGGGTAAAGATTTTTATGCCTTTAGAGCCCGGAAAAATGCCGATAATTATTCTCTTGGTTATCTTGGAACCTATACTGAAAGACCAGTTCTGGATAGGCAGGCGACCGTTCATTCAGTCGATTTGACCTATCGTCCTACTGATAAATTGCGGATAGATACGGTTTTAATTAACTCAAATATTGACCAAGGCCTGGATGGAACCAAGACCTCAGGACAAGCTTTCAGGTTCAGGCTAACGGCCTCGCCCAGCAAGGGACGCTGGCACGATATGGGAGCTTACTTTTTTGACGATGAAGTGGACATATCGGATATGGGTTATCAAATGACCGATAATTGGTTTTTCGTCGGTAATCAGAATGGCTTAAAGTTTACAGGCTATGATGAGTCCTCGGCTCTGCTTTCAAGTGAAATCGAAGCGGGTTGGGGAGTTGAGGGCAATGCCGACCTGGATAAAGCGGGTCATTCTGTCTATGTGACTTACCGGAGTAGCTTTAAGAATACGTCTGGCCTTGAGTTCACCAATTTTTATAGAAGTTCCAATAAAGATTTCTGGATAACCCGAGATAGTGCGGCTGCCCCCTATATCGATATGCCTGAGAATTATGGAACGACGTTGCAGTTCATGGGACCATCAACAAAGTTTTTAAGTTATGGCCTGGGAATTGAAAGAGGAAAGGGCTCCCAATGGTCGTTTTCGGCTTTAGGTTTCGCCACTAATTATAAGGCTATGATCAATATCACCCCTAAAGATAACCTTAGTTTCTCGTTGATGTACCATCAAAGTAAAGAAGATGATTGGCTAAATTGGATTGAAAACGATTTGCTGGGCACCTATACAAAAAATCAGAGAAGCACAATTGTCGCAATGAACTGGTTTGGTGGTGATAAACATGAACTGAGAATGAAAGCCCAGATGGTGGCTTTTACGGCAAGAAAACCCAGAGCCTATCTTGGAGATATCAGCGGTTCTTTGAATTCCACTGAAACGGCGCTGCCGCCATTTAGTTTGAGTGATTTAGCTTTCCAGATTCGGTATCGCTATGAAATCATGCCTTTAGCTTATGTCTATGTGGTTTATTCCAAAGGTGGAAGAATAATTGAATTTGATGAAGAGGACAGCCTGGGCAAGTTGTACAGACGTCCCTGGGATGATCCTCAGGCAGATAACTTCACAGTAAAGGTCAGGTATCGATTTTAATTGCTGGGATCATAGAAAACATCGTTGCAGTCTGCGCTGTGCTGGGTGAGCGAGTACTGCTTCCTGCCGGAGCTATTTTGTTTATCAATTCTTCACCTTTTATAGTCAGCAAAAGTGTAATCTATACAGATGAGCCTGGAAGATCACCAAATCCTGAATAGAGCGGCATGGCAGAACTTTGCTGAAGACTATATAGAGCCTGCTGAGAAGGCCTGGCAATCGGATGAACCTTTCTGGGGCATCTGGCAGTTACCCGAAACACAACTAAAACTGCTCCCGAATGACCTAACAGGGAAGAAGTGCGTTGAGATCGGTTGTGGCGCTGGATACGTTTCTTCCTGGATGGCTAGAAGAGGTGCTGAAGTCACCGGTATAGATCCAACGCCTAATCAACTAAAGACAGCAAGGCGATTAGAAAAACAATATCAATCAGGTGCTCAATTCGTTGAAGGTTTTGGTGAGGACCTGCCATTTCCTGATGCTTGTTTTGATTTTGCCATATCTGAATATGGAGCAGCTTTGTTTGCAGACCCTTATAAATGGATCCCTGAAGCAGCGCGGGTGTTAAAGCCGGGTTCCCAGTTGGTGTTCATGACGAATCATGCGTTTGCCATCTGTTGTGCGCCGGACAATGAAGATCAAAATGAGCCTAACTCAGAGCAACTACAGCGTCCTTACCTAGGGCTTTATAAGACCGCATGGGAGTATTCATCAAACGAAGTTGAATTTCATTTGCCGCATGGAACCTGGATTAAACTGCTGCTTGAGTATGGCTTTGTTGTCGAACGGTTGTTGGAATTGGGTGCTTTGCCAGAATCAACCTCTAGATATCAGTGGGCAGACCAGGGATGGGCCAGCCGATGGCCAAGCGAAGAAGTCTGGTGTGTTCGTCTTGCAAACTGATCCTCTAATACCGTCAATCGCAGGACGAAGGAGTTATTCGGGTAGCCCCATCCGGCGGCACTGGCCTAGCAGCCTAGTTGAATACGAATGATTCATTCCCCCCAGCATCTGTTTTATCCAATTGATTGATAGGACCGGCAAGCGGGTTTTTGCTTTTACTAACGCAGCTTTACTTTCTTGTATCTGGCCTAGTTCATGGCAGACCATAGCCAGGTAAAGCTGCCCCCAAGGATCTTCCTGTCCGTGTAGGATAGCGGTTTTTATGTGTTTAAGTGCAGTTTCGTGATGACCTAGTAAAAAGTGCGCTAAAAAGAGTTGCAGATAGTAACCAAAAATCCGCGGATCCTTCGGGCTAAGTTCTATTGCTTTTTGAAGAGGGGCCAGGGCTGACTCCGCATTCCCTGCATACAATCGCGACCAACCCAGGCCATGCTGCGCATCAGCGGAATTGGGGCTGAGTTCTATTGCTCGTTCAAGTGCTGATTGGGCCTCGTCTTCGCTCCCTAATATCATGTTGATTATGCCTAATACGAAGTTAATATGGCCATCATTCGGATCCAAATCCACTGCTTTTAGGGCATGCTTAAGTGAGCTGGCTAACGTTGCCTCGGCGTCCTCGGTACGATTGAAGAGCACATCGTAAAAACCCGCCTCGGCAAGGGCAGCGTAGGCATAAGGAAAATCCGGGTTCCGATCAGCAGAACGCTGCAACAATTGAAGTGCTTTTGTGGCAGCATGTTCATCCCAGAATTTATAAAAATACCACATCCCTCTTTGGTAGAGTTCCCAGGCATCCAGGTTATTATAGGGTCTTTTACGTGCACTCAAACGCTCGCTGGAGTTAATCTCAGTTGTTAGTCGAGCAGTGATCGCTTCAGTCAACTCATCTTGTAAGTCGAATATATCTGAAAGATCTCGATCATAGCGTTCGGCCCAGATGTGATCACCCGTGCTTGTATCAACCAGTTGCGCGGTTACTCGAATACGATGACCCGCTTTACGCGCGCTTCCTTCCACCAGGTAACGAACATCCAGTTCCCTGCCAATCTTCTTGACATCCACGCTCTGATCTTTATAGGAGAAACTGGAATTCCGAGCCGTAACAGCGAGCCAGCTCAGGCTCGATAATGTGATAATGATATCTTCGGTCAGGCCATCGGAGAAATACTCCTGGTCCTCATCACTGGAGCGATTGACAAACGGGAGTATCGCAATTGAGGGCTTGTCAGGTGTAATCATACCTTGAGTGTCTGAAGCGGTTGGGTCCTGGCTGGATTTCACTGCCGATGTCGAGGCCCAGCGAAAAACCTGCACAGGCCGGGCGATATTCTTCAATTGGTGCGTTGAGCTCTGCCCGAATAACTGAGAGAGTTTCTGGTCCAGACTATGATGAACCGAGTCTGAAATAAGCACCTGACCGGGCTCTGCCAGTGATTCCAAGCGAGCGGCAACATTGATACCGTCGCCATAAATCTCATCATCGTCATGGACGATGTCACCGATATGAATGCCAATACGAAGATAGATCGTCGTGTCAGCTTCCAGCTCCTTCTGTATGTTAATGGCACAGTGGACGGCATCTTTGGCATTATTGAAGCTGACTAACCAACCATCACCCATGCTCTTAACGATTGAACCCTGGTGGTCGAGAACAATCGGGTTAAAATTTCGTTTTTTAAAAGCCCGCAGTGAAATTAATGTGTTTTCCTCGTCTTCACCCATTAGTGTTGAATAACCCACTATGTCTGCGGCGAGTATCGCAACGAGATTGCGTGCCATAAAAATGTTCCTGGGATTATTGAAGCGGTTTTTGAAAAATATCGTAGTGCCCAACAAATTACAATACTGATTTTTATGAGGAGCATTATTGGTGCTGGAAAGAAGGCGCTGGTTCCTGAGGAAGACGGTAGAGCTTGGGTTTTGAGACAGCCACTTACTTAAAAAATTGAAATGCTAAGCTATATTAAGTTTTTTCAATAATGATTCAGTGGCCATAGGTTGTACTAGTGCTTCTGGCCGGTATATCTAATTCCGTGAGGTATCTTCTGCAGCGGTAACTTTTAAAGTGAATCAATATTGAGTGACAAAAATCGACCAAAAAAGGTCGGTTTTGATTAATTAGAAACGAGAACTAAGACCATCACCAAAAAAAGTTTTAGGGTTTCATAGGGGCGTCGCCACACCTGTCTTCGATAGTTCGGTTTTTAGTGACCCGGTTGTTCTTGAACAAGCAGGAGAGAGTCGTGCATCTAAGGCTATGGTAAAGCGGTTTCAACTGCGGCGGCTCGATAGAGGTTGTGTCAGAGTTGCCTGAAAGAGTCTGCTATTAGCTTCTGTTGGAGATATCGTCCCAGGCTCAGAACCATGAGTGAGCCTGTAGCAAATAACCCGGCAGCAATGACAAAGCCAAGGTCATAACTGGACGTTAGGTCAAAAATACGCGCGAACAGCATAGGCGCGATG
This sequence comes from Gammaproteobacteria bacterium, assembly GCA_018666555.1. Lineage (GTDB taxonomy): Bacteria > Pseudomonadota > Gammaproteobacteria > Pseudomonadales > Azotimanducaceae > UBA9926. The sequence continues at coordinate 842 of JABIZD010000127.1, read as the reverse complement.
CCGCTTGCCAGAGCGAGTGCTGCATATAAAACCGCGTAAATCTTTGCGTAATGGAGCAGTCCAAAATATTTGGCTGCCAGAAAGGACATCAGATCGAGTTCTGCTTCGGCAGCAAATCCCAGTAAACCCGCAGCAATGCAAGAGGTTAGAAAGTCTGGTTCACCGTAAAGCATCAGGCTGCCAACGACCGGTAGGGCAATAGCCACCGCCGCCACCCCAGGTGCCCACAGATGGTCAATAAGATAACCAACCAGCAAGCGGCCGGCAATGACCGTAATCCCAAATACACTAATGGCGGATGCGGCTTGCTCAGGAATAAAGCCCTGATCTTGGAGTGCGGGCATTAGATTCGGCACTATGCCGGCCATGGCAATGTAGACTAACAGGATGGAAGTTAAGAGAACCCAGAAACGGTAACCAGTCAGAGCGTCACTGAAGGTAAGGCCTTGGGTGAGCGCCTTGCTCGGGACCGGTGTCTCCAGCATTTCTTCTCGAGGATGAAAAAACAAATAAACCAATAAACCAAGGGACCGGCTACGGCCAAGGGCAACACAGCGAGGCCCAGGTACGCGCCGCGCCAACCATATTCTGAAATCAGCCAGGCTGTATATTGCGGAATAACAATGGCGCAGATGCCAGTTCCACTCAACATAATGCCGAGAGCCAAACCACGTTGTTGATAAAAAATGGTCGTAACCGCTCGGGTCCAGGTGACGGGTATAGTGCCAGCACCTAAAAAAGCGAACAGTCTGTAAACCGTATACAGTATCCAGATTGAACCATTCATCAATGAGGCCATTGCCATGACAATTGCAAGCCCGAGTAAACCGCTCAAGGGGATC
>JABIZD010000008.1 GCA_018666555.1 Gammaproteobacteria bacterium | reverse complement strand
GTATCCCGTGTACATCGCCAGCAGATCGCCCGTACTATGACCTGGCCTATGAACCTATCTGGAGCCTGGCAGAAGAAGCAGAGTTCCCCTTGTCCATGCATGTCGGCTGCAACGCCTACCTGCCTAGAGCCCAGCGAGGCCCAAAACTGCGTCGCGATAGCATCACTGACTATGCTGGATCACAGGCTACAGTTCAGCGAACGATCATTGAACTGATGTGCAGAGGGGTGTGTGAACGCCATCCGCTGCTCAAATTTGTTGTTGCTGAATTTAACGCCGGCTGGATAGCCCACTGGCTCAGTCGCGTCGACCAGGGCCTGCAACGGGAATTACGGCAGAGCAGCGAACCCTATCGTGGAGCATCGCCCCAGGAAATCTGGAACCGCCAATTTTATGCAACTCTGGAGGATGACGTACCTGCCCTACTAACCCGGCACTTAATCGGTGAGTCAAATCTAATGTGGGGCTCGGATTATCCCCATACAGATTCGACCTGGCCCTGCTCCGAAGATGTCCTAGAAGAAATATTTAAGGATTTTGATGACTCCGTCAAAGCTAAAGTCACTCGCGGAAACGTAGCACTGCTTTACCGCCTATAGCCAATAGCGCTGCAATGACAAAGGCGGGTATCGACGCTAACAGGCCCCACTTACCAAGTCCACTTTTTAAGGCTTTACTGCCTGATGTTAGCTGCTACGGGTATATTTTGCGGATTGCTGTTGCACGCAAAAATAGTTTATTCTCCTTCAACAGCACAGGAACACAATATGACTAGATTTAGCGCACTCACGCTTTGCAGCATGCTGATACTGGTCGCTTGCACTGACGCCGAATCACCAGAAAAGCAGCGCTCTGTTAGTCATTCACAGTCCTGGCCCGACGAAAACTGGCAACTGTCCACACCAGAGCAGGAAGGCCTTGATGGAAACGCAATCGCAACATTAGACAAGGAATTTCGAGCAGGACAACATGGTTACGTTGATTCCATGCTCATCATACGCAACGGTCGTATGGTCTTTGAAGCCCACTACGAAAATGACTATCAGCAAATTAATGCACCTCTAATAACGGATGAATCCGGACCCTGGAACTATTACGACACCCAATGGCACCCTTATTATCAGGGCGGAGAGCTGCATACGGTGCAGTCGAGCACGAAGAGTTTCATGTCCGCATTGGTTGGCATTGCGATTGCCCGGGGAGATCTATCTGGTATTGATGCCACCCTGGGGGAGTTACTGCCGCATCGAAATATAGCCGACCCTAAAAAAGCAGCCATTACCCTAGACAACATTCTTACCATGAGACCTGGCTTAGAGTGGGAAGAGGACGTGTCTTACTGGGACCCCAGGAATGATGCCATCCTGGTCGAATCAACCGAGGACTGGGTGGACTACCTGCTTAACAAACCCATGGCTCACGATCAGGGAACCACCTATAAGTACAATAGCGCTAACACCCAACTGATGTCCGAGATCGTGTCGACTGCAACCGGCCAGGCGCTTGACGCTTATGCCGACCAGCTGCTGTTTGGGCCCATTGGCATCAGCCATTACTTCTGGAAAGACGCACCTGAAGGCTTCAAGGATGTCGCTGGTGGTCTGTATTTCACCGCGCGGGACTTCGCCCGCTTTGCCCTGTTGTACCAAAATTATGGGTTGTGGAATGGTCATCAGGTCATACCCAGAGCGTGGGTGGAAGCATCCATGCAGCCACACGTGATTGACACCTTCCCCAATGACCCAGATTTTAATGTCGGTTACGGTTATCAGTGGTGGATATTCAATGATGGAACTGACGGTAAACCCATTATGTATGGCAGTTGGGGCTGGGGCGGCCAGTTTGCGCTAATCGTCCCGGAGTTAGACATGATCGGCGTTTTTACGGGATGGAATATCTACGACGGCCTTGACTACACCTATGCTTATGAGCTGTTCTATGATCGTATTGTGCTCCCAGCCGCGCCCCAAAGCCACGCCCCTACGGTTGCCAACGGGCGCTGAGCCTACACCTCCATAAAAGCAACGGATTCTGCATGAGACGGCGCATCGCCTATAACCTGTCTCAAACCGAAATGGATTCAGCGCCAGGTACCTATATCCTGGTGGTTCATTTACAACAATCCATTCATATCACCATCGGCAAACAAACATATCGGCAGCTCACGAGTGACTATTATCCGCACATTGGCAGCGCTATCGGGTCAGGGCCTTCAGGCCCGCGTTGGCCGCCAGCTACAATCCAAGAATAAAATGCGATGGCATATTGACTCCCTGTTAGCACACACTGCCATCGCCGCAGTCTGGAATGTAGATGGTCCAAGGCAATTGCATCGCTTAAGTTAGCATCAGCTATTAAAGATTTCGGTGCCAGCGATTGCCGCTGTTCATCACATCTGACCTATTTTGAATTCCTGCCACAGATTGATCTGAAAAGGGACTATCGCATTATCTACCCGGATTATTAACGAGCCGGCAGTCGACCTTCTATATAGTCATCAACAAGTCCATGAAGACGCCGGATCCGGCTTTCCTGATTAGACAAGTACACACCCTTGAAACCGCGCGACCGAAATCCTCGCTGCTGGGTTACAAACACGGACACATCATCCTCGATACCCGGGCCAATAGAATCTTCAGGATAATTCAGCCACTTTTTATCAACATCCGCTAACAATCCTGTTCCCAGCGTGCCGGTCGGCTGCTCCGCTTCAACTGATGCAGGGCTGGCATACCACCAGTTGTCAAAAACACATTGTTCTGGGTCGGATCGATGCGGCCTTGCCCTTAAAAAGTGGAACCCATCCGCCCATACTGATACTGCAAAATTCGGAAATAAGGTGTAATGGAAAGCATCGGTGAGCTGTTCATCAGGAATGTGGTCGTAATGACTATAACCACGCGATGGCCCCAGGGCTCGCTTTGCCTGCTGTAGCGCCCCGCGCGTAGCTTCCGGCTTACCCTTGAAGTCAGCTGGATCAAGGTCCCAGTAACGTAACTGACTGGCCAGGGAGGCCATGACGTTGCCATCTTCATCCATCTGGCCCACTCCAAATCCACCCTTCATCACCATACGATTATGGCCTTCATCGGAAAGGTCAAATTGGGTTTCTTTAAAATAAGTATCGATATTACCGCGGATCTTTTTACGATTGGTATCAGGAGTGGCACCTTGATGAACCGTCGGCACATGATACGACTCATTAAAATTATCCAATACCACTTTCCAGTTGCAAGGTAACTCTATTGAGTTTGCAGAGGTTCGTGTCCAACTCTGGACATCCCGATTATGCCAGTCATCCCAGATCGGCCCCAGGAACGCTTGCAAGCTCGAACAGTCTGGATCCATATTTACCCAGATAAAACCTGCAAATGTTTCGCAGGCTAATTCCTGTAACCTGAGCTTGCCGCAGGGATTACCCTCAGGAAAGTCTTCTTTATCCGGCGCGAAGTTGAGCTCGCCATCCGGGGTATAGGCCCAGCTATGATACTTACAGACAAATCGTCTCAATACAGTGCCCTTGTCGGTATCCACCAGCGGATTACCACGATGCTGGCAGACGTTATAGAAAGCCTTAATACCGCCGTCTTTCTGACGAACCATAAGAATCTCTTCCTGGCCAACGGCTTCCATCTGCCAATCGCCACTATTAGGGATCTCTGAAGCTCTACCTAACAGAAGCCAAACCTTTGTCCACATGCCTTCCCACTCCCTGGCAAAGAATTCTCGAGACGTGTATCTATAACCGGGAATGGAATTGGTACCGATTTTCTGTTCGGGCCAACTGTCTACTAATCGAAGATGATCTGACATCCTGTTCGCTTCCGTAATGTAAGGACTAGTGATAAGAACTATGAACTAACCTTCAATTTCTCTCAAGCCATGAAACAAAAAAAAGCAAATCATTGGATACCGCGCAGCAACCAAAAAATGAGGCCAACGACTTTGCAATCGAGTCTCCACGGCCAATAAATTTGATTTTCCAAATAGTAAACGTCAAAGTGATCCTTCAACCGTGTGGAGGACATCATGCCTAGAATAGCAGAAGCTGGCGGCTTAAATGGCTTTGCGGGCGTTTATGCTCATTGCCCGGATCTATTTCAGGGCTTCATGTACCGTTATGGATTGTTATGGTCGCACAGCCAACTGGACCCAGTTCTCAAGGACCTGGTCAGGCTCAAATCAGCTGACCTGAACGGCTGCCTATACTGAATCCCGGCTCGATCTTCTGCGGCGCAGGAGAAAGGCATGGATGAGGAGATGATCGAAAAAATGAAAGATCATCAAAATTCCGATCTCAGTGATCGAATAAAATCAGCTTTGGATTTAACCGAAGACTTCATCATGAATCACGCCAAAGGCGTGGATGATCCCTATATGGCTCGCCTGAAACAACATTTTACCGATGCCGAAGTGGTTGAACTGACCGTTGCTATCGGTATCTGGGATTCTGTGCACAAATTTAATAATGTCTTCGATGTGCATCCGCCGGTAACAGACGGCCTGTTTACCGTTGACCCACCTGATGTGCCAGAGCCAATGCGACAGCACATCATGAATCCCGGCAACAAATACTGATGACTCACGCTGCCGCAGCTGCATGAACTAAAGTAGCGCAGAGGCCTGACGCTATTCAAACCCCTCGCACCATCAGTGCGCCATTGATATGATCATCATCGGAAATGAAGATAACTTTAAGGAGGCTTTCTTATGGGATTTGCACTATCAAACATGCAGCTCGCAAGCTCTGCATTCAACCAGAGCGGGGCTATTCCCAGTCAATACACCGGAGAAGGGACGGATATTTCGCCACCACTTGCCTGGTCGGCCGCGCCAGAGGGTACCCAGTCTTTTGCCGTGATCTGCCATGATCCCGATGCACCACTGGTAACACCTCAAGGCACTTATGGCTTCGTCCACTGGGTTTTGTATAACATTCCCGCGTCAATCACCCATCTGGCAGAGGCAACCTCAGAGCATACCCAGGGCAAGAGCGATTTTGGCAAGGAAGCCTACGGCGGG
>JABIZD010000009.1 GCA_018666555.1 Gammaproteobacteria bacterium | reverse complement strand
TCTATCCATCTATCCATCTATCCATCTAGATCCCTCACGCCGACTGAAGCCAGTGCTGCACAAAAGATAAAAGTGCTACCAACTGCTAACCATCGCCAAAACAGATTTTCGATCAACTTTGCTACTAGAACAGACCACAGCCGAAGGTTTTTCCGTCAGTGGCAAGTCAATATCACTTACTCTATGGCTGGTCGCGTAGGCGCCAGAAGATGAAACTTGTCTGCCTATTGATGAGTGCTGCGATATTCCTCAGCATGGATAGTCCTGGGTAAAGAGCGAAGCAAACATGCAACGATGAGTTGGGATTTATAATTGTTACGAGACGAACTCATTGAAAACAAGCCAGATCAGCGGTTAGAAACATCGGTTAATTTTTTTAGCTGGTCCCGGTAAACGTCAGCATTATGGTATCTAAGGTTGCAGACCAGGCGGTCAGCACCGAGTTTTTCATATTCTGCCAGCAGTCGTCGAGCATTATCAGGCTCATTCAAAGGCAGGCTAGTCATGACCGTGATGTTGCCCCTTGGTTTGCCCAAATCGTCGGTGAGTTTCTGATAGGTCGTGATTTTTGTTTGCAACTGTTGCGGGTCGCGGGCCATTGGGATCCAGCCATCTGCATAACGGGCGGCTCGATGCAGCGCCTGCGGCGCATTTCCGCCTATCAGTATGGGGGGTTTCTGCGGCCGCGGTTTGAACAGGAAGGATTGTTCGTTCAACGAAACCTCATCCTTCGCAAAACATTCGTTCAGGAACTGCAAGGTATCGTCGGTGATTCGACCACGCTGATGTCTATCGATACCCAGGGCTTTAAATTCTGGGTCCATCCAGCCGATCCCGATACCCAGGACTAGCCTGTTTTTTGTTAGCTCCTGGATGGTCGCAATCTGCTTGGCAGTCGGTAGCATGGGGCGATAAGGCAGAATCAACACCCCTGAACCCAATTTAATCCGACGAGTAGCACCACCCAGCCAAGCCAGAGTTGTCAGTGTATCAAGGTAACGGCCGCCACTGCCTTCGGCGTCATTCGGTGGAATTGCGATATGGTCAGTGATCCACAGCGATTCTATGCCCTGGTCTTCAGCTTCCCGGGCACAGGCGACGACCATATCAGCAGTTGATTCTGGCCCCATATTGCGGATAGTGACGCCAATATCCATATTTACCTCCTCTGATTGTCTTGCTTCAAGTCTACCCTGGCGATCGAAGTTGCGTTAGGATCGCCTGGGATAATTTCAGCTAGGCCAAATTAAAATTCAGGTTTGGCCTGAGGTCGCCTTTTAATTGGCTGCTAGGAATTCTCCTGTCTTAGCCTGCAAAGGCAGTATGCAGGCAGTATGCAGGCTGAATGCAAGTCCTCTGCTGGGTTGGGGAATGCTTTTTTCACGGTATGGTGAGCTGAACCTGCTGCATTTATCCTATCAGGATTGCGACCTGAGCAAGGAAATGAAAGGCCAGAGTCCATATCCCTTGAACGCGCTTACCAAAAGAGTAGACACCGCTTCGGGCGGGCATTGTGGCCCTGACTTTAATCCTAAGTCGATAAATCTTCCAGAGGAGACCAAGTTGCGTGGGTGCCACTGGCTATTCGCTCTGGCAGGCGAATTTTAGCGATGGGTTCATCAGTCAGATGGGCAGCATCATAAATCAGGCAATGAGATACATCCTCGTTAATATTTGAACTGAAGGTAATGAGATATCCGTCATCTTCAGAACAGGAGCCAGACCGAGGTGCCATAACCGTTTCGCTGATGAAGGTTCCATCAGGATAGGAAATAACTTCGTCTGTGCCCGTCTGTACGTCCAGTTTGCTCAGCCCATTGAAGGCAAAAAGGTCAGTCGTACACAAAGTGTTATAACTGTAGCGATAAGGTCGACCTGCATGACGACCATTGATCATGGGAAATTCAGCAATACGCTGGTGCAATGTTTCTTCAGTACATTGGCCTGTCTTTAGGTTGAATCGCCAGCGATGGGCTCTTGGTTCAAGCGTGTTTACATCCAGTGTCTCAAAGCCCTTGAACTCATTAGTTTGTCTCGGTGTTCCTCGTGCGGTTGGGTTATGTTGAAAATACCCGTCGAGGATAACTTCATCACCTTCTTCGTAGGCATTAGCAAAATGCAAGACGAAGGTAGGATCTGCCTCGAACCACTTGATATCTTTGGTCTTGCCGTGACGAGGGATCAGGGCGAAACGACTTGGCAGATTTCGATTAAAGGTATTCGAGTAAAACCCCTGCGCTAGTGCTTCGGGTTCCCAGTAAAGAGGTAGGTCATTGAGGATGGTCCAGTTTTCGGTAAACGCCATATCGTGAGGAAGCCGTGGGCCTGGCAATGGTATATCCACATAGTTGGTCAGTACTCCTTGCTTGCTAACCACACCGTATTTCATAAAAGGCGCGTCGGTCGAGTAGTTAAAAAATAACAGTTCGCCGGTGTGCTCATCTATTTTGCAGTGAGCGGATACTCCCTCGGTCGGGAACTGGCTTTGCCAGGTTGTCTTACCCAGATTTTCAAGGGTGCGGGGATCGAGTCGATATAATTCGCCACACTGATAGAAGCTTGCCAGGGCTGCTCCAGCGTGAACAATGACATCTGTACTGGACGCGTCTTTCATCATGGTTCTTGCGCCCCAGCCGTGGCTGGCGATGGCATTCTTTGGGTGCTCGGTAATTCCGGCCCATAAGCTGCTCTGCGTTTTCTGCTCTTCAATAAACCCATCGGTTCGAACAAAACGATTAGCGTATCTGGCTTCACCAGCCTCGAATGAGATGGCGTGTAACATGCCATCACCATCAAATGGATGATAGCGTTTGATCGGTTCGAACAGCGGGTTTTCGGTATTTCTCAGGTAGACGCCATTTAAGTCAGCTGGGATTTCACCGATGACATCCATGTTCCAGGCATCATATTCACGGCTTTGCGGTTGCCAGGCACCAGATCGGTAAGGGTGTGAGTCTAAGTCTGGAAGACCACTGCTAAACGATTCGCGGAGTTCTACCTTCAATTGTGATGCTCCTATCTTGATTAACTCAGAAGTATCCACATCAGTTACCCATTGGGCAAGTGCTGTGGTGTGTGCCATGAAAAAGCGCTGGCGCTATGCTTGCGCAGGTGTGAGCAGCCAAATTGCATCAGTATTCGGTGATAGCAGCTTATTATCTACCGCTAGGTCAGGATTACCCTTCGCCGCCTTGGTCTTCATAGATAAAACTTTCCAGTTCCTCTATGGTCAGTGATTGTTGCTTGATAATCGTCTTGAGGATATCGCCAAGGGTAATCATGCCAACAGTTGTATTATTGTCGACGATGGGCAAGTGACGGATCTTTTTCTGGAGCATTAAGGTCATACATTTTTCCAGAAGCGTATTCCCAGTAGCATAGACGACATCAGCGCTCATGATTTCCGAGACCAGAGTATCCTGTGAGGATTTATTTGCAAGAATGAGTGCCCGGGTGTAATCACGCTCGGAAATTATTCCAGCCAAAGGCGAGTCAGCGGTGGTGACTACCAGTGCACCAACGTTTTTTTCAGCCATCATCGCAACTGCGTTGTGTACCGACTCAGTAGCATCAATCGACCAGATGTAGCGGCCTTTTGTTTCCAGTAATTCTGTTACGTTACTCATAGGAGCCTCTATTTAGGAGGGTTGAAAGTCTAACATAACATAAGCTGCGCAGCCGCTGGAGTAAACAGTTGGTATTTGCTGTTGGTAAACATTTTTTTAATCCCTGTTTATAGGGATTAGCTGGAGAATATGCGGATTTCAAAGTCAAGCTGGCGCCGGCACTGTCCCAGGAAGGATACCGGCAGATCAAGGTCGATAGATAAGGCAAAATTTTAGGCGATAAGAGGCTCTTGGAGCTCAAGCAATTTTGCTGGATCTATCAGTACCGATATCTGTTTGATGGCGCCACTTCTGGCGAAAATTTGCGCACTGGTCTGTTTGCAAAGAGTAGTATCTTCAAGGTTTTCTGTTAGACCATTGCGCCAGTGAATTGAGATTTTGGCCGGTGTCTTTTCAACTAGTTGGTAGACGATCGGCACCTGACACCAGGTAAAAGCCAGGGAGTTCTTAGCTAACGGTATCTCCTGCCAATCTGAGACCAGGTCCAGATATCGAAACTTTTGCGGCGTCTTGATGAATTCCTGTGCTCTTAGCAGTACCGGTTTAAAAGATAGTTGGCCGTCGAATACACGGATACCCAACTCGCCAAATCGAGAAATAATTTCCTCTTTGACCTGTCCGGTCATGCCAGGTTGCTGGGCTCCAGCATGGCTAGGAGTGTGCGAATAGGGGTCGGTTGGGAATGCGCCATATTGCGAAGGGGTTTTATTAAAGCCCAAGCCCTGGCGAATCAGATAATAATATCTCGCAAGGGCGTTGCAGACATCTTCATCAGCTTGCTGATCCAGTGCATTAAAATAGCTTTCCTGAGCCGCCAGGAGTAATTTAGCGACCATATGCCACCATATGCAGCCCAAGCCTTCAAAACTGAACATACTGCCGGACCGGCCGGTGAATTCTGCATGCCTGAATACTTCTTCGTACAAAGTTTTTATGTCTGCTCTGCAGCTTTCAGTCAGGTCATTGTATTCTGTGGTTAGGTCATCTAACTGAGCCTCCAAATAACCTATATTTATAAATGAAGCATTGAACCGGACGGTGCCATCATTGTCAGTTTCAATTAGTCGAGCATCGTTGCGCTGTTGCATATTTACCAGCAGCGGGATTCGTTCAACTGCTTCAGCAGGAATGATGTTCTTCTCGAGAAAACTCGGTAGGGGCCTGTCTGGATAAAGCATGAAAGTCTGTTGATCGGGGCGATAAAAATCACTGACGAAAAGGGCCGCTAAGAGATCGGCGGACCCACTTGCCGATAAAGCACCCGAACTGAGAACAGCCACTTGGCCCTCGAGCATTGAATAAAGGCGATTCAGGATAGCGGCGTTTTTGTCAAATCGAACCAGATTATAGCTGTGGTGAAGTTTGTCATCTCTGGCGTTGGAATTAATGGTATGTTCTATCGTTACTAAACTATCTGTTAGCAGGGCATTTAAGGTTGCCAGCGAGAAAGATTTTGCTTTTGTGAAGCCTTTAAGCTGATATACCTGCCTGCGATAGTGACTTGCAGTTTGGCCTAGCTCATTGAGAATTTCGAAGCGCCGCTCGGCTGTGATCGTTTGAGTTGCTATTTCACTAGCAGTCCTGCTAATAATAAGGGCTGTTTCAGTCATCCAATTACCCACAGCCTCAGTCAGCTCGATGTCGTTAGGCAGCAATTCTAAGAGGTTTGTTAGGAACAACACATATCTGCGCATATAGTTCAGGGTTACCATGGAAACCCCATGGCCGACCAGAGCGTTGTTGCCGTCATTCCACTCTGGCCTTTGGGTGTTCAGCCAGATACCACCTTCAATGAGGAAATTAGCCAGTTTACTCAATAGTGGTACTATTAGTTTTTCAAGCAGGGTCACCAGATAAACGTGGCCTGCTTCATCCAGTATAAGTTTGCCGTCTGCGCCGATGTCGTTGACCCGAGTATCGATAACCTTGGCAAGTGCCTTGTTGTAAATCACCGTGCTCTTAGAATCAGCGAGAATGCTATCAAAATCTTTCAGGTGATAGGGTACGTTGGCATAGGAAAAGGTCGCCGAAGTCAGCAGTTTACTGAGATGATCGGGATGGAACTGCTTTGAGATTTCAAGCAGCTTGAGAAGGTAGTTGATTTGATGATCACCCCAGTAACCGATGGAACTCCAAGGGTCCTCTGGGTTCTCAATTTCCCAATCAATGCCTTCACTGGTTATACGATAGGGATTATGCCCATCGATTGTTGATGCATTAACAAATTTAGCAACCATATTTTCAATGAAGCCGGGGAAGCTCAGAGCCAGAGCCTCCCAGTTCTGGAAAATGTCTCTCCAGTTGCCCTGATAGCTGAGCCGTTGTTGTCCTGCTTCATCTTTGAGGGTTATCGAAAAGTGATTCCAGGGTCGGCTTGGATCACCATGACGACGACCAATGGAAATGGGTAGATATTCCTGGCTCAGGCGCTGGAGCTGAACATCGTTTATCTTCGTGATAGCGGCTTTAAGTTCGGTTAGAGTCAGTGTTTCAGGTAGGCCATCGAGAAAGTGTTGATTACGATCGAAGACTTTTTTATTGAAGTGTTTTATCGAGGCGGTAAAGTCGGATCGATTAATAGCCATCTGATAGATAAAGGTGCCACCCCTGAGGGCATTGAAAAGGACATTACTATAGTGATGTAGCGTGACTCTTTTTTCTGCCGTACATTGGAAGCCATCGCTTGCTGCCATGAGTCGGGCTAATTCGTCTGCACCCTTGTCCACATCGGCGTGCACTAGTGCTCTAAGCTGTTCGGCATTTTTTAATTCGTTCTGCAGGAACACAATCTGAGCCTGCGTTTGTTGAAGATTTGCTACGATTTCCCAGCTTAACTGTTTCCCGGGGCTGATATTAATTTTTGCATTAGCCAGGTAAGCTCCGCGCAGGCCGCGTTTTTGCAGCTCCTGGGTAACTTCAGTCGCTTGCAGGAACGCTCTGACTTGGTCAGAGGAAATCAAGAATTGTGCTGCAGGCAGGCCGAGGCAGAATACGCTATTGGCCCGTAACGACTCTCCGGGCTGTGCTTTATCCGAGATTGCTGAGTAAAGGGTGTATATAGCAAGTGACGTCGTCTCGTGGAGTTCTGTCCATTTGTAGGCGTCAACCAGATTGCTTGAAGTCTCTTGGGTCTGCCTGGGTACGTCGGCAGGCAGGAGGTTCTGTAATCCGTCTAGAATTTCGAGTTGGTATTGCTGGTCTGATTCGTTAATGAGCTCGACAGATTTTATAAAACCAAATCGTTCGCTGGTTGACCAGGTATAGCGGTATACCAGATCAAAGTCGTGGTTTATTTCCTCAAAACAGATTTTATTGCCGAGATAGTTTTTGTAGAGATTACGGGTTACACGATGCGGTGGCGTGATCTCCTCAACCAGCGGTGCCCAGATCAAGGTTTGTCCTTGATGTTTGATACGGATCAAAGAGATAGGTCCGGTGTGAGGGTAGGATTCGTGAATTCTGTCTACGGGAACATACGGGAATAAAGCATTTTCAGGGGAGACGCGTCCGGCGGTCAATCCTCCACTGGAGGAGATAAACAGCCAGTGATCGTCAGAGGAAGCGATGCTGATAAAAAACGGCTCCATTTTGTCAACTTCGCGAATGATAAAGAATGGCTCACCATTTAAAGTTACAAATTCGGAAGGGCTTTTTCCCAACGATTTCTGATCGATTATTCGTTCACTCATGATCACTTCTTGTCTATACCGCTGTACGCTTAGATGAGTCAAAAGCCGACCTCGCATTGCCAGCGTATATAATTCCTAACTCAAACCTTTACCCTCATATTGGCGAACCTTGCTTCACAAATGATGAGCTCTGGGACAATGTCTTTGATTCAATTGGCGCCCTGTTAGGCTTTCCTCAAGAATCTGAAAGATACTGACAACGTTGTCAGTATAGCACCAAACTATATTTATGACATCGTTGTCATAAATTTTTTAGTTTGTCGGTCGAGCGGGTCGTTTTGCCTTAAAAGTCGCTATTGTGTATCTGCAGTAGTGAATCCTGTATAAGGATTTACCAAGGTGGAAAAGCTGCAGCAGTAATCTAGGTGAATGCTCAGATCCCGTGAGACTTCGTCTTAGGCATAGATATTTCAGTTAATTTTCCTGTTAGATTTGCTGGATTAGTAAATGCACTGTGTCTGCCAGGGAAGATGTATTTGTGAAATACAGAGGAGCAGGGCCAGAAATTCGATTGCGCTGGTATAGTGTTTAGGGTTTTACAGCGCCAATGAAGGGCGCGCCCCGCTAACCCGTGATTGAAATATTTACAGTTTACTCGCGGGTATTAAATCACTGCGGGTTATTGAATAGCTGGAATTTACCCGGCTCAGATAACTTGACCAAGATGCGTAAGAATGCTCAAATGACAGCGCTGTCAAAAAGAGATTCATGACTTTTGATAGAGGTGCCAGTTAAAGCGTTAAAAGATTGTTTTTTTGGAGTTCAGAGTGATTTATAATTTGGTCATAATGAGTAATCTAGGGATTGCGTTTAGGTAGACCAGGCGATCTTTTTGTAATTTAGCTGGTGTCTAAAATTATTGGTTTGTTGTAACAAAGGATAGTGTGGTGGTCGATCAAGCAAAGAAAAAAGCCTCAAAGTCGGCCGTTACGATAGTCGATGTGGCCGCTCTGGCGGGTGTTTCCATAAAAACGGTATCAAGGGTTGTAAACTCTGAGCCAAATGTGAGGCAATCTACCCGAACCAGGGTCTCGCAGGCCATCAGTGAGCTAAATTACCGTCCTAATACTGCCGCAAGGGTGCTTTCTGGAAAACGTTTTTATGTTATTGGGCTTGTATATGAGAATCCCAATGAATTCAGTTATATGAAAGATGTCTTAAATGGAGCATTGAAGGCCTGTGAAGCGGGTGGATACACCTTGTTGCTGCTGCCGCTAACGTTACCTAATAAAGAACTGGTTAGTGAAGTACAGATTTTTGCCACTCAGTCTCGATTAGATGGTGTTATCCTGCCGGCACCCATGGGTGATTACAGCGAGATTAATGCCCTGCTTGATGAGCTCGAGATCCCTTTTGCGAGAATTGCCCCAAAGACAGATATCGCTGACAACATCAGTGTGGTTTGTAATGATGAGGAAGCAAGTTATAGCGTAACGAAATTTGTTATTGAGCAGGGTCATACTCGAATTGGTTTCATAAAAGGTGATCCAGAACATGGTGCAACTGATAAAAGGTTCAATGGTTATAAAAGCGCTTTAAAGGATTTCAAACTGAAATACGACAGTAAGCTGGTGTGCGATGGCCAGTTCAGTTTTGAATCCGGGAAAAGTGCCACTCGAAAGTTATTTAAGCTTACAGACCGCCCCACAGCCATTATCGCCAGCAATGATGATATGGCTGCAGGAACCATCTATGAAGCCCATGAACGCGGATTGAACGTACCCAATGATCTATCGGTCATTGGTTTTGACGATACGCCGATAGCCTCGCAGATATGGCCGCCGCTGACGACGGTAAGGCAACCCATTATGGAAATGGCAGAATCGGCCACCACGCTGTTAATTCGAAAACTACGCGGTGAGAACATAGAACTTCCGGATGAGCCCTTCAAATGCAGTGTTGTGACGCGCGCCTCTACTATGCACAGATAGATGCTCGGGTCTAATGTCCAATCGGCGCTGTCGCCTGATGCGAAAAGCCGGGCCGGACTGCTCCTCAAAAAGCTTACCCTTACTGAAAAAATAGGCCAGATGGTGCAGGTCAATGGCCAGCAAGGTGAAATATCCGGTGAGTTAAGACAGGGCATCATCAGTGGTTCGATAGGCTCGGTACTTAATGAGGTGAATCCTGAAATAGTCCAAGAAATGCAACGGCTTGCACAGGAGCAAAGCCGGCATGGAATACCATTGTTAATCGGTCGCGATGTGATTCACGGCTTTAAAATTGGCCAACCTATTCCGCTCGGACAGGCGGCAACCTGGAACCCAGATCTGGTAGAAGCGGGCGCACAAGCTGCTGCCCTGGAGGCGAGCCAGGCAGGCATAAACTGGACCTTCTCACCCATGGTTGATATTTGCCGGGACCCGAGATGGGGCCGTGTTGCAGAAGGCTATGGTGAAGACCCAGTGCTTGCATCAGAAATGGGCAAGGCGATGGTCCGGGGTTATCAGAATGGTTCTCAGGCTCAGTTGCTGAGCTGTTTAAAACACTTTGCAGGCTATGGTGCCAGTGAAAGTGGTCGTGACTATAATACCACTTATATTCCTGAAATAGAGTTACAAAACGTCTATTTCCCGCCCTTTCTTGCCGGTCTTGAGGCAGGCTGCCTAAGTATCATGCCCTCATTCAGTGACTTAAATGGCTTGCCGCCGTCTGGAAATGGCTGGCTGATGCGAGACATATTAAGGAAGGCCTGGGGTTTTCAGGGCTTTGTGGTCAGTGACTGGGAGTCGATCCCGCAGCTGCAGGTACATGGTATCTGTGAAGATCGTCTGGCATCGGCTGGTAAGGCCGTGCAGGCCGGCATTAATCTGGACATGGCAAGCCATGTATACGCTGAGAATCTGCAGGCGATGGTCGAGTCAGATCAGTTGCAGGAGAACTTGATTGATGACCTGGTTCTGGAAATTCTCGCAGTGAAGTACCAGATGGGCCTGTTTGATAGTCATGGGCAAAAAACGGTTACACCTTCCCAGCAGAAAAATGTCATTCAGGTTGCACAACAACTTGCCGAACAAAGTATGGTATTACTTAAAAACGCTGACAAGGTATTGCCCCTGGATAAGAATTCTAGCGGCCATTTTTTGCTTGTCGGGCCAATGGCGGATCAACCTTTGGAGCAATTAGGGACCTGGGTCTTTGATGTTGAGCAAGCCAATAGCATTACCCTTAAAACAGCCCTGGAAAACGAACTTGGAGAAAGCCTGAGTTTTCATCCTGGGCTACAAACTTCTCGTGATCAGAGCCACGTTCAGTTTAAGGCTGTATCGAAAATGGCAAAGGCAGCAGACTTGGTGATCCTGGCACTGGGTGAAGAAGCGATTTTATCGGGAGAAGCCCATTGCCGAACCGATATAAGGCTGCCGGGAGCACAAGAGGCGCTAATTAGTGCAGTAGCTGAACTGGGCACGCCCATTATTGCGATTGTGATGGCAGGCCGTCCCCTGGTCATGGAAGCGGTTATCGATAAATTTGATGGGCTGCTTTATGCCTGGCATCCAGGTTCTATGGCCGGGCCCGCTTTGGTTAATGTGCTGCTGGGTAACACTAATCCATCAGGTAAATTACCCATGACCATACCGAGGGCGGTTGGGCAGGTTCCGATCTACTATGGTCATGGTAATACGGGTAAACCCGCAACGCCGGAAACGGTGATTGGGCTGGATGATATTGACCCTCATGCGTCGCAGTTATCAGTTGGTAATACGTCTTTTCATCTGGATGTAGCCCCTTCACCGCAGTTCTGTTTTGGTTTTGGTTTGTCATATAGCCAATTTGTTTATGGTGACCTGCGCTTTTCCCGAGAGTCTCTCAAGCCCGATCAATCGCTGGAGGTGAGTGTTTTGCTGGAAAATACCGGGCCCGTTGATGGCGTAGAGGTGGCGCAATTGTATATTCGAGACCCGGTAGCCAGTGTCACCCGGCCAGTTCGTCAACTTAAAAAGTTCCAGCGAGTTGCGCTGAAAAGCCAGACTAGCATAAAGCTGATTTTTTCCATTCAGTGGCAGGACTTGTCTTTTTTTAATGGCTCGAGTTGGCTGGTTGAAGCAGGCATCATTGAGATCTATGTAGGCGGAAGTTCCGATGCCCGCTTAGGCGGACAAATTCAATTGGTAACCTCATGATAAAATCGATACACACCTATATTGACTCAATCTGGCATTACCTCACCATTTGTTGGTTGAAGCGTAAGGTAACTGTGCAGCCCCGGAGCTACTTATGGTCAGGGGTGAACCTGATTTTAATTTCTCAGTTGAGTCTGGCTGAAGATTCCAGATTACCCATCAAGGTTGAGATCAGTGGTTCCGGGGAGCAATACCAATTACTCAGAGCAGGTGCGCCCTACTCGGTACTTGGAGCGGGGGCACATGTGAACGATCTGCCCAGCTTGCGAGCCCATGGTGCCAACTCGGTCAGGACCTGGCATGTCGGTGAGGGCGAAATTCTGGATCAGGCAGAGGCACTTGGGATGACGGTATCGCTGTGCCTGGATGTGGCCAGAGAACGTCTTGGCTTTGATTATGATGACTCAGACAAGGTGGCCGAACAACTGGCTAACCTGACGGCGCAGGTACAACGTTTTCATCAACATCCAGCATTATTAACCTGGATTATTGGCAACGAACTTAATTTTGATTCAACTAATCCCAAGGTATGGGATGCTGTTAATGACATCGCTGAGATGATTCACAGGGTTGATCCCTACCACCCGGTTACCACAGCATTGGCAGGGCTGGACCCGCGGGTCATAGGGTTAGTCAAAGAACGAGCGCCAGCGCTCGATTTCCTCAGCATTCAGGTTTATGGCGGTCTGCTTAGTTTAGGTGGTGCCATACAGCGGGCTAACCTTGAGATGCCGGTTATGGTGACCGAGTGGGGCACGATTGGTCACTGGGAGGTTCCAGCAACAACCTGGGGAGCGCCTATCGAGCTGACCAGCTTCGAAAAAGCCCAGCATTATCAGCAAGGTTATGAAGATGTTATCCAGAAATTGGCAGGCCAGGTGATTGGCTCGTATGCTTTTCTCTGGGGTCAGAAACAGGAACGGACACCGACCTGGTATGGAACCCTGACGACTGATGGCTATCCGACTGAAGCAGCGGACCGATTGTACTATTTGTGGCAGGGAAGCTGGCCAGCCAATCGGGCACCTACCATGGCTAATTTTTCACTCGATAATTCCACTGCAGCGGACAGTGTTCGTTTACAGGCCGGGGGGCGTTATCTGGCCAGGGTTGACGCCGTCGATCCAGACGATGATCCGCTGACCTATACCTTCTGGGTTATGCAGGAAAGTGATAGTTCAGCTGTGGGGGGCGATAAGGAGTCAGTGCCAGAACGGCAGGGACAGGCTATTAAGCCGAGCGGTGAGTCAGAGAGGCTGATAACCGTTCCCGGCTCGGAGGGTGCTTATCGTTTGTTTGTCCAGGTCAGTGATGCCCAGAACAGCGCTGCCCACGCCAATATTCCGTTTTATGTGGAATAACGGCAAGGCCATTCCGTCGTTGGATGCCCGCATTAAAAGATAGTATCCCAAGCTCTTTAGTCGCCAGTCGCCAGTCGCCAGTCGCCAGTCGCCAGTCGCCAGTCGCTGAATGCTGAGCTCGGCCATTGCGTCCGGGCCATTAGCCTGTCAGTAAAGCGCGACTCTAATGGTCAGCATTAAGATTATCTGGCATATTTAAAACCCAAAGCTTACAGCCTTAATAGGCCGACCATTTTTGTTATAGGAGAAACGCATGATTTCTGATTCGCTGTTGCCGGTTCGTGGCTCACCTGGATCGCCATACACCAGAAAGATGCTAGCTGTGCTGCGATTTCGTCGCATTCCTTATCGATATCTCCAGGCTGACAGCGGTGATTTACCAAAACCAAAAGTAGGCTTGATTCCGGTATTTTATTTCCCTGATAGCAGCGGTGAATTGGTCGCTGAGGTTGATAGTACGCCAATTATACGACGGCTAGAAATTGAATATCCTGGCCGTTCAGTGATCCCGCGAGACCCGGTTGTCGCCTTTATTGACTATTTACTTGAAGACTATGGGGACGAGTGGTTGACCAAGGCGATGTTTCATTATCGTTGGTATTATCAGGCTGATATCGATATGGCGGGGTCTATCTTGCCCCATTATGCTGATGTAAGCCAATCAGATGCGGTGCTGTCCCAAATGAAGCAGTTGTTTTCGGAAAGGCAGATTTCAAGGCTTTATGTGGTGGGCTCTAATGATACAACGGCGCCAGTTATTGAGGAGAGTTATCAAAGGTTCCTGGCCTGCCTGAATCAACACCTTAAAGATTATCCCTTTATCATGGGCAATCGACCCGGGTCTGCTGACTTTGGCTGTCTGGGTCAACTGACCCAGCTCACTCAATTTGATCCGACACCGACAAAAGTCGCTGTATCGGGATTTCCAAGAGTGCATGCCTGGGTGAGCAAAATGGAAGACTTATCCGGCACTGAGGTGGCAAATGATGGGTTTGTCGACGCTGATGATTTTCCAGCAAGCCTGACTGAGCTGCTGGCCGAGTTGGGCCGCACCTATGTGCCGGTGATGCTGGCAAATAGTGCAGCGCTTGAAGCAGGCCAGGAAAAGGTTGAGACCAGTGTAGAGGGCAAGCCTTGGGTCCAGGAGCCGTTTCCCTACCAGGCTAAGTGCCTGCAGTGGTTGCGGATCGAGTACGCCAAACTTGATAGTGAGGATCATAAGCGGGTTGATAAGATCCTGTCTGGGACCGGTTGCGAGAAATTGCTCCAGAAACCGGGCTAAGACTAATTTTAACCTGGCCCTATAGGGGTCTCAAAAAATCGTTACCTGGTTCCAATTTGGTTGATTGCGATTCAGGGCAGTAACGCTTTGTTTGTGGGTTCAGGTCATGCTCGGGATCATAAATGCCGGTATTTTTCGATCCTTTTGTTCACCTTCTTCAGGTAATTTCTGGTTTCATGCCGCCGATGTCGATTCGTTAAGAACCAGTAGAATTCGGAAACACTCATTGTATTAATACGTGCGATGGCTTGCTTTTTGTTGCCCTTTGAATTCAGGCTCAACCATAAATTACCAGAACCCCCGTTGTAACTTGAAATAATCGCGTATTCCATTTTCTGAGCGCTGTCTATGCCAATGAGATAGCGTTCGGCCAATATCCTCAGATAGGCAGTACCGACTTCGATATTGTTTTTAGGGTTATAGAGGTAGGATGATGTCGGTGTATGCGCATAGCCCTTGACGATGGTGAAGTAATCCCGGCCAGCTGTGTCTGGTTTTATTTGCATGAGGCCGAGGGCATTGGACCGGGAACGAGCCAGCGGATTAAAGGCACTTTCAGTTTCAATAATAGCCATCACCAGCGCTGGCGATAAATCATTGATAAAACTGGATGCCTGCACATAACGCTGATATTTGTCGCTGGCCATTGCCTTGTGCTCAGAAATCATGCGGATGGTAGCGCGATATTGATTGTTTATTCGCTGGCTTTGGTTAACCAGGTATTGAGCAAATCTTTGTGCTCGCCATTCAAACTCTATTGGCTCGCCAGTATGGTCCAGAATTTGTTTGTAGAAAAAAGGCTTGCCGGTTTTTTCATTAACTAAGCCGAAATCGATTGCGGTTGATGCATCGATTACGGATGGGTCAATTTGGGTTAGGAGTACTTCTATAATTGACGTCTCCAACTGTTTGGTTGAAGTAGAGGTCACGACAATAATACCGTTGTCAAAATCGACGACCGTTTCGGTATTGGCATCGGATTGAAGTGCCAGTACGGAAGGTATTGTAGAGCCCTGACTGTCTGATTCTTGTTGGTATTCCTCCAGAAGAGTGACCACATCATCAGGGTAAGAATGAAAGTCTGAGGCTTGAACCGAACCGAGAATGGTTGCTGCTAGTAAGGTTCCTAAGAGAAATGCAGATCTTGTTTTCACAGCTGAATTGAAATCCATTGGTTTTCTGGACAGTACGGTAGTGTTACCTGGGTTCTGACCGATCGCAGTAACCAGGTTAAACTATTTTTCCTGCTGTTTCGTTGTCTTTG
>JABIZD010000054.1 GCA_018666555.1 Gammaproteobacteria bacterium | reverse complement strand
GTACTCTTATTTAGGTACTCTTATTTAGGTACTCTTGTTTAAGTGCTCTTGTTAGCCCTGAGCCAATCCCGTCATCCATGCATAGACTATCAGATTTTACTGCAAAGGATCACTACTCTAAATAGTTTACCCACCAACAGTCATTACAATCAAAATTATAACTAGCAGCAGCTTCGTGGTTCTGAAGCAGCTCAGCCGATCACTAAGACCAGGTAATTCAGCATCAAGACTGTGGCGTGATACAGGCAGCTTTATTTTCAACAACGGCTTAAAAACCAAATCAACGCTTAGACTGTGCCGAAATCACCCAGCCCCGAATATAGCGCAATGCATCTCTGAGCTGATCACGCTAGGTTTACTGGTAACGTGACTCGCCCCAGCCTGCCTGATAGTCGACACTCATTCCAGGACCCGACACCCTCAGACTCTGAATCTTCCATTGCCCACCTTGTTTAATGTATTGCTCGTGATAGCGTGCAGCCTGCCATTTTGCCTGATCATTTTCACGGAATGTAAATGGTCCAAAAAAATACCATGTCGCCGTAGCTTGATCAGCTTGCACATCTATCCTCGGATTCATCACCATATGCTGAGTAAAACTCATCATTTTCTGAAATTTTTTAAACAACGCTGCTATCTGCTCATGACCTTCTGCCCTGCCGATTCCTTTTCCTTCCCAGACACCATCTTTGGTAAATATTGAAACAATTCGATCCGGATTGTGACCGTCATCACAAATCTCACAATACAGGGACTTGAGCTGTTTGATTGCCTCTATCGCTTCTAATCTGTCAATTCTTGCGGTTAAATTTTCCAACTTGGACCTCGCTGCCTATTATTCTTAATGTAAGTGCAGACACGGATGCAGCTGCTGACACGGCTAGGCGGAGAAGACATCTTCAATGAGCACATCGAGAATTTCCTGCTTATCTTCGCCCATGGTAAAATCAGGGACAATCAGTTCATCAACACCGGCATCACGATAAGCGCCGACAATATCTCGAACCTGATTTCTATTACCCGCGATGGTTGCCTGGGCATTGTCCCTCATCCTGGCGGCGAACTTGTCATCATCGGTCAAAAACATCAATGCCACGGCAGACCTTTGAATATCCTTTGGATCCCTGCCTACGGCTTCACAATGGCGATCCAGTATTGTCATCTTGTGCCTGAGCGTATCGACAGTTCCCCATACGTTCCACTCATCTGCATATTGAGCGGTAATTTTCAGGGTGACACGCTCACCCCCACCACCAATCATTAGCGGTAGCGATTTCTGAACGGGTTTCGGTTCCAGGGGAGCGGCTTGCAATTGATAAAATTTACCCTCGAAGGTCGCTTCAGCTTGGCCCCATAATGCCTTTATTACCTGACAAGCCTCCTCTAAGCGTGCCAGCCTTTCGGAAGTCGAGAAAAAATCAATGCCATATTTCTGATGTTCGTTTTCCTGCCAGCCAGAACCAAGCCCGAGGACAACTCGGCCTTGTGAGATGTGATCGACCGTTGCCGCCATTTTGGCAAGGATCGCTGGATGACGATAGGTATTGCCTGTCACCAAAGTCCCCAGCCTGATCCGTGGCACCACGGCAGCCAGCCCAGCCAGGGTAGTCCATGCTTCCGGCCAGGGTGTGCTGGTATCTTCAGCATTAGGCATGAAATGATCCGCCAGCCAAACACCATCCCAACCTGTGCTCTCTACCTGTTCAGCCAGGTGCCTGACCGTCACAAAATCCTGGCTCGGTAACGGCCATAGACTAAATCTCATAACTCCTCCTTTTGAAAACCTTATAATACGCCGTCAGATCCCTGGCAAACCGATGGCTCAACAAATGTTCGCACCCTATTTACCTTCAACCCGGGCTCTATCGAGATGATAGCTTCCAGATCTTTACCAATTTATTCCTTCTGGGACAGAATTAACACCCCTGCCCAATGGGGCTGATAATGCTATTCT
Organism: Gammaproteobacteria bacterium; assembly: GCA_018666555.1. Lineage (GTDB taxonomy): Bacteria > Pseudomonadota > Gammaproteobacteria > Pseudomonadales > Azotimanducaceae > UBA9926. Next base: position 4,556 of record JABIZD010000054.1, on the reverse strand, counting down.
TCTGCAGCCAAGCCCCGACGCCGCAACTCAGCGTATTAGTCGACCGTAAAACGATCCATTCAATCTCCTGCGAGCATGATAAACTAGACCACATGATTCATGACCGTTTTTTTGCTACCGCACCCAAAGGCATGACTGACCTTCTTGCCAGAGAACTCAGCCAGATAGGCGCTGTCCAGGCAACAGAAACGCGCGGCGGGGCTTACTTTAACGGTGATCTTGAAACTGCCTACCGGGCTTGCCTCTGGTCAAGACTGGCTAACCGTATCCTACTTCCCCTGGCCGAATTCCAAGCATCCTCCTCCGACACCCTATATGAAGGCGTAAAAAGCATAAACTGGTCCGAGCATCTCGGCCCTGAGCTCACTATTGCAGTTGATGCCAATGTTTCGAACTCCGAGATCACCCACAGCCACTACGCAGCCCTGCGGGTAAAAGATGCAATTGTCGATTATTTTCGAGAAACCGATTCTCAGCGTCCTGATATAGACCTGTCGCAACCCGATATCCGTATCAACTGTTATCTATTCAGGAACCAGGCATCGATTTATCTGGACCTGTCAGGGTCTAGCCTGCACCAGCGTCACTACCGACTGGAAACAGGCACCGCACCCCTCAAAGAAAACCTGGCAGCGGCGCTACTGCTGCGGAGTCGCTGGGACGAAATCTCAGCCGACCAGGGCGCCTTCATCGATCTCATGTGCGGCTCAGGCACCCTGGTAATTGAAGCTGCGCTCATGGCTGCTGATGTCGCCCCGGGCCTGACTCGTAACCAGTGGGGTTTCCTCAAATGGCGACAGCATAACCAGGGTATATGGCAGCGGTTATCGGCCGAAGCACAATTCAGGAGTGAAAAAGGACTCCAGCGCCTACCCGTGATGCTGGGGTTCGATAAAGATAAGCGGGTCCTTGAGCGGGCGAGATTAAATGCAGAGCGAGCAGGACTGGGTGATAAAACTCAGTTTATCTACCAGGACATATTCAATTTCCGCCATGACTTACCGACTCAAGGGCTATTGCTCAGTAATCCTCCCTACGGCAAACGGATGCATGAAGACGACTACCTGCCGGACCTCTATAAAGCGCTTGGAGACATTGCGAAAAAACAGTTAACCGGTTGGAAGGCGGCAATATTCACAGAAGACGCGTCGCTTGGAAAACATATCGGTATCAGGGCTGAGAAACTGCATACCTTTTATAACGGTGCCCTGGCCTGCAAGCTAATACAATTCAATATAGATAAAACGAGATTTTTCCGAAAGGACCGCCTGCCGCAAGAACTCGAACCAGATGAGCTAAGCGTTCAGGCTGAGATGTTCCGCAACCGCCTGGCCAAGAACCTGAAACAAATCTCCAGATGGGCCAGGCGGTCAGGGGTCAGCTGCTTCAGAATCTTTGATGCAGATTTACCTGATTATGCAGCAGCAATTGACTTATACCACAGCGCCGAAGACCCGCTGGAACGATGGTTGTGCATCCAGGAATACCAGGCTCCAGCCAACATTGACCCAGGCAAGGTAAAATTTAGAACCCGGGAGCTGCTAACGGTATGTAAAAGCCTTCTAAACCTGGACGAAGATCACCTTTTTTATAAAACTCGCTCCAGACAGCGAGGCCAATCCCAGTACCAGCGCACGTCTACGACAGGTAAATTCCACCAGATCGATGAAGCGACAGCCCGTTTGTGGGTCAATTTCGAAGACTATCTGGATACCGGTATATTTCTTGATCATCGTCCACTAAGGCAGTTACTCAAGCAAGAGGCCGCCGGCAAGCATTTCCTGAACCTGTTTTCCTATACGGGCGTGGCGACAGTCCAGGCCGCTTTGGGAGGAGCACTGACAACCACCTCTGTGGATATGTCACGGACCTATCTGGATTGGGCAAAAAAAAATCTGGTGGCCAATAACCTGCCGACTGACCAGAACCAACTGATCCAGGCTGATTGCCTGAAGTGGCAGCACCAGCAAAAACCGGCCAGTTACGATTTGATTCTGGTCGACCCACCTAGTTTTTCTAACTCAAAACGCATGGATCAAACCTTTGATGTGCTCGATGATCATACAAACCTGATCAGAGAAAGCATGAGGTTACTGAAACCTACGGGTACGCTGTATTTCTCAACCAATCTACGTAAATTCAAACTTGATAGCCGCTTACAGAATGAATTCAATGCAAGCAATATCAGCGCTGAAATCCTTCCGGAAGATTTCAAGCGCCGCAAAAATATTCATCATTGCTGGAAAATTGCACACTGATTAGCTCCCTTTCGCAGCGCTGTGATAGGTTTGACTGCACTAGCGAACCAGAACGAACTGAGCGAGCAGCGCACCACCACTGATATTCACCAGATCTTTTGGACTCTTTCTCTTTCTCTTTCTCTGCCTCTGCCTCTACCTCTGGCCTATAACGTCGCCTCTATGCGCAGATCAAATCTAAGACTATTTCCCCGTCCAGCAAAAACACAATTTAAACACCCAGCAAAAGCCATCATAATCTCTGAACAGCCTGCTCTGCTTTGACCCGTACTGCCAAAATGTGTAGTATTTTAAAAAAAGGAAGCCGCATATGAGATGGATAATCGCTGTCGTATTAACGGTCCTATCGTCAATCTGTCTAGCTGTACCTGTTAAAGAAAATATAGGCCTGTACGGCGGATACGTTGCTGACATAGAGGCCATAGATAATGCTGGTACATCTGAAGTCCTTATCGCAGTTGATACCAGTCAGCGCGGTATTTTCAGATGGAACCCGAGTGCCACACCACCGACCTGGGAATCGGTCACTAACCCTGATGATACATCGGTAACCGGTAAAATACCGGGCCAGGGTTCGCTAGTCGAAGAAGATGTTGCCAATGCAGGCGTTGTGTATGGCGTTATTTCATTGCATGCATCCAGCCTTTTCAAGGCTTTGTACGAAAGTAGCAACTACGGCGATCTTTCCGGCACAGCCGTAAGCTGGACTGCAGCACTGGACAGCAGCGGCGCTGCCCTGGATGAGGTTATTTCCCTGCATGGCCACTCATCGGGCATGTATGCCGGTACAAATGAAGGTGACATCTATCGTAATACATCTGGTGCCGGCGGCGCATTCACTAGCGTCTTCAGCGCTGCCAGCGGGGAACAGATCGTTGACTTTGCAGTTGTATCCTCGACCAAGGGATATGTCGTAACCCAAACGGCGGCTGGCCAGCTAAACCTTTGGTCTACAGACTGGGCTTCAGCCACCACGGATCTCACTTCCAACCTACCAACATCTGCCCCTATTGAAGTCCGTTCAGGGAGTTGTCCTCTCAGTGACTGTTCGCTGGAAATCAATCTTATAGGTGCTGATCCAAAAGACAGTAGTGGCGGAACCATCTATATAGCAGGCTCCTCGACTAATGGTATGGCTTTCAAAAGCACTGATGGCGGCACCACCTGGAACGATGGCTGGGACTACCAATGTGGTTTAACGGGAAGCGGCTGCGAGGATTATGACTTCACCGATGGTTACCCCAATGGCGATATCATACGTTTTAGAGGCACTGCGGCATCGGCAACAGAAAGCCGTCATGTTTTTGTTTCAAAAGTTGTTATGGATCTCGATGAGACCAGCCCGTCCTGGACGGCTACCCCAAATCTAAGTTCTTCTATCTTTCCCTCTGGCCCAACTGGACCCAGTATCACCATGACTTCAAATGTTAATGATGGTGCCCTTGCTATAGATCCCATTGACGATACCCAACTCTACATTGCCAGTGACCTGGCCATCGCTCAGATCACCCATGATCCGACAATCGGATTCCCCAGCCCTGCAGGCGAGGAAATGGGCAATGCCATTGGTATCGAGGGCCTGGTTGTTAATGACCTGGACTTTTTCGAAAACTCAGCCACAGACAAAGAACTGTGGATTACCACCAAAAGTGGCTCCGCATTTGCTGCCGGTTATGACCCATCAGACCCTTCCAGTGTCGCTGATGCATCTGGATGGGTATTCCCGATCTATGTCGGTGGTGATGGTGCTCCAGCGAGAGCAGTGGCCATAGATCCTGCAGACAAAACGCTGGCATTAATTGGTACCAGCAGCGTGTATCGCAATGACCGGGCTGATGGCGCTGTCGATCTGGTCGATGTCGCCCTTAACTGGACCCGGGTATTTGATCCCCTGGATGCTGCATACTCTGGCACAGGCATGCCCTTGGAAAGCGACCGAGCCGACCGAAGCTATGCCACCTCCCTGGAATGGCAGACTTCCAGTGCCGGCTCCTGTGATCGAGTCTACCTGTCCGTTGCTAATACGGACACCGGCACTGAGGGTGGTATATTTTATTCTGATGATAAAGGTCTGACCTGGAATGTCGACACCCTGAACTCAGGCACAGGGCTGCTGAAAATGCCTGTCAATGCCATTCTCTCAAATAATAATTTTCTTTGGGCGGCGATTGGCGATCGAGATGGCAGAATTGGCGAAACCGGCATTCGCGCCAGGCTCAGCCTATGTTCAAGTTCTTCCTGGTGGGAGCCTTCGCATTCGACTGATGCTGTTTTCGCGCAATTGCAGAGCGAATACAT
>JABIZD010000113.1 GCA_018666555.1 Gammaproteobacteria bacterium | reverse complement strand
GCCATCTGAATCTACGCGACCGTTTAGCTGCCTGAATGAATGAGTCTCTCTGATCGTGGTATTTTTCCTCGATTCAAAGCTCAGGCGAGAAGCTTCGGTATCTAATTGCCAACCGGCCCGCTGGCCAGCAGGTGAAGCATCAAGACTAACCAATAAAATCAGTAACCAAAACATCCTCATGATTATTTCTCCAGGAACAGTTGGCGGGTACCTATAAGCTACCCTCTGCACTGCCATGATTCAATCGCATCATACACTTCAGGACAAAATCTATTACCGACTTGCAACCCTAAAATACCAAACCGACCAGCCACATCATAACCACCAGCTCTAAGCCTGGATCAGCAGCGTAAGAAGATTACCAACTGATTTTCGGCATCAATGTGATCTTACCCTAGTCACGGATAAATCAACTACTTAACGAATACCGGCAGCAGATACATACCGAACCTCCCTGCCAGGAATCGATAAATTATTGCACCACAACCCGCCAGCCTTCCGGCATCAGATCAGGGCTGAGCGATCACTCGATAAAAAACAGCATCTTCATAGCCGGTACGAACTTTAATCAGACCAGTCAGCTTTTTGTCCAGACTCGGATCGGATGTATCAACAATGAACGGTTCTCCTGCCAGACCTTCTAATTTAGATTTAGTCGCCAGTACATCAATGTTCTGCGCACCCACTGCTTCGATGACGCGGGCACTGAACTGCTGGTTGCCGCGGCCAAAAAGATGCCCCTGGCCACCAATTACCGTCATCGCAATTGAGCAGGACCGACTTAATGCCAGTTGATGAAGCTGCTGCTCATTGGCATCCAACTGCACCAGCTGACTGTTTTTGATTACATCCACGCCAAGCAGGGTATAGGTAAGGTTCAAGCCAGACATAACCCGGGCCATGGTCGTTCCCGAACCGATGAAATAGGTACAATCTACCTGCATACTATCTATAAAATCAGCGGCTATTTCCTCGACCACCAAGGCTTCTACTTCCCGACCCGCCACTTTGGTGTGCTGCACATAGCGCAACGATTCGGGTACCAGGAGTTCTCCATAGAACCGGCTATTAACCACACTCTCACGCAAGGCTTGTTCATCAATATCACGAACTTCGCCTGCTGTAGCGGTGACCAGTCTACTTGCCAGCAGTTCTTTCACCAACGGGGCAATGCCCTGCAAATGCCGGGCAAAAACACCGGAGTGCATTTTTACACCGCAGGGAATTCCCAGCACAACTAATCCAGGGCTGCTGACATCATAAATGTCCCGAGCAGTGCCATCACCCCCCGCAAAAATGAGCAAATCAATCCCTGACGCTTGCAATTGCTGGACTGCCCGTCGAGTATCAGTCGCCGAGCTGGAGGCAGCATCCTGAGTAACATAGACGACTTCAATGTCGGGGAACTGCTGGTCTGATAGCAAGGCCTGTCCCATATTACCCGAGCAGGTCTTCCAGGAAATTCCATCAGCCACCTCACCGAGAGGCTGAAGTGCTCTAGTCACACGAGCAACCACCTGACTAACAGCACCTGCAATTTGGGCTTTTGCTACCGTATCAGCACCATCACTGCCTTTCAATGCTGCCGGCCCGCCTATCCCGGCGAGAGGATTTATAATGAGGCCAAGCGTTATTCTATGCATGAATTAATACCTGCTAAAGCCGCCCCTTTTCACCGGTAGGGAAGCCGCTTTACCACCGAATTAAAACTGAACGCAATAGTATCGTCGGCCATTAAATCTCCAGAAACAAATACCAGAGAACCGGTTCTCTTATTCACTCTGGGTTCGCAGGTAATCAGGCTACCCAACTTGGCACCCGCTAAAAACTCACAGGAAAAACTCACCGTGACACAGGTTTCTGCCTGGTAATGTTGTGCTGCGGCACGACACAGAGCAAAGTCTGCGAAGGTCATCAGTACTCCTCCATGTGCCGAATCCATCTCATTACAATGCCGTGGCTCAACCCTGAAGGCAAAATAGTCATAATGAATGACACCAGCAGGGTCAGTGTCGTCGGCTTTACGAAAATAAAAGGGCCCAATATGGTCTTCAGCCGGGTCAAACCCAGGCGCAGTCGTAAAATCTTCGGGGAATTTCATAAGGGTAGTTGCTCGAAATGTTGTGAATTTAAGAAATCATGTTGATGTGATACCTGTGCAAGCGCACGGGCCATCATATGTCCCCTGGCAGGTAAATCTGCGCGCATGAGTTCAACAGCCAACTGTACCTGCTGTTTGAAGGCCGCATCGGCAACGCGATAACAAGCATCCACACTGACCCTGAATGGCAGACCGGCTGCAATACTGAAGATCCATTCCAGTGCTTGCGGGCGGGCCTCGACCTGCTCGAAAGCAAGCTGCTCGGAGCCGCTACGATCTCCTATATACCAGTAGCCAAAATCATCCAGTTTACGCCTTGATTTTCCTGCCAGGCACCAGTGAGAGACCTCGTGAAGCGCACTGGCAGTATAGTCGTGCCGATACGAAATCAGATTAGACTGGCTTGGGCCACCGGCAGCACTGTAGAACGGTTCCTTTGCCCCGCCTCTGAGTTGGGTATTAAATTCTTTAAAGGTTCGATTAAAAATTCGTTCCACCTGAATTGCTTCAATCATGTTTCAACTTCACTATCAGCAAGACACTGCACCTCGCACAAGCTGGAAAAATAGCCCGCTGAAAGCATCTCCTTGCCGGCCAGCAGGTGCTGCAGATACCATGTGGCAGGCTTTAAATGATCGCCGATAAAATCTGGGTTAGCCATATAAACCCAGGCATTTTCATAACCTGATTCAGTTCTAAGCGCTCGAATTTCGCGGCGATACCGAACCGGATAACCCTCGAACGGGTCCATTTTCAAAATCTCATCCGCTTCAGCCAATCTGTATAGCACACCTTCAGTCACGGCACCGGGTTCAGCCTCGACATTGGCTGCACCAGCACCTGGATATTTGACTGAGCGCTTATTAAACACCAACTTATAGCCCTCCAACTGACCGGCTTTGACTTCTACAAACTGCATCTTTCTAGTGACTACTCGCTCAGCGTTCATGTTACTGCCATAGGCGAAATAATAACTGGCTTGATGTGCGCCAGAACTCATCCTTTCTCAATCCAGTAGCTATAAACATCATTGGTTTGTTCATTGTGCAACAAGCGATGATTCAGAAACCGACAAAAATCGCGAAAATCCCGCGTCGTCGATGGGTCGGTAGCTATAACTTTGAGGACCTGCCCGGTTTGCAGGTCCATCAAATTGTGGCGTACCAGCATCAGGGGCTCAGGGCAGAGCAACCCTGTTGCGTCGATCATCAAATCAGGCTCAGGCAAAGTCATTGGATTACTCTTTAAATGCTTATATTTTGCTGCATGTCTTTAGCTGCATGTCTTTAATTAGCTGGAATTTATTACCCATTCCGGAATCCGGGGTCGAAACCTCGGACCAAAAGCTGAAGAGCTACCTAACTGAACAGATGACCCTCAGCCCAGTGTTAGTACTAGCCCTCAAAAATCTCCCGTCCCAGGCAACTCAACGACCAGGGCGGACGCATTTCTCCGATTGTACCGCGCAGTGTAGTGTCAGTGAAGAGCCTAAATCAAACCACGGCAGCGGACTGCCTCACTGCCCTGGCCTGTCTTTAAATATTTACCAACCAGACTTGTTTAATAACTATGCAATAGGCTTTTGAATAGAGGCAATAAACCTTTTCAACCGGCTGGCCGATGATGTCCTGGCACGGACAGCCTCGCCCATTCTAACTCACAGGAAACGCGCCCGCCTGACTGCTCTGAAACCTCCCGGCTTCACCTTAAGACAAAACATCAACCTGTCTGTGTAATACTCGTTGTCTGGGTATCCGGGTCAAAAACGATTTGCGCCAGACCCTGCTTTAACTGAGCCATTACCTGACGATGCTTTTCCGGAAGGCTTACATCTGTTGCACCGTACTCTGTCCCTTCCCTGAGGACAAATTCCTCGATCAGCCCATCCAGGGCCTGCTCAGAAAGTGCACTCCAGGGTATTTGCATAATCTATCCACATTAACTATTGGTTATTGGCCGGTCAGGTCATGCCAAACTCATATCTCAAATTCATAAACTCTTGACTATCACTAACCGGCTTGCAGTAACAAGCTTCTGGTACAACGCTAGTAGTAGAAAGCTCGTGGTAGAAAGCTCGTGGTAGAAAGCTCGTGGTAGAAAGCTTGCAGGACAAATACCCGAGAGATAGCGTATATTTAATTACCACTATCAAAGGCTACCTTAACGTGTCCTTCAATAAAGTCACAGGTAACATACTCATTATTTCCTGGGATACTGAGTCAACCGGCCAGCTACGAACCCATTTGCAGAATACCGACCTCAACCTTGTTGATTGCCACCACTTGGAAAACCTTGCCCAACGAATCAGCCAGCAGAAGATAAATATCGTCATCATTATAGCCGGCCCGGATACTAACTCAGCGACCGAAATCGCACTGAACATCAGGCGTGAATCCAGAGTCGGCCTGATGTTCATATCTTCAAAGTATTCAATCCAACAAAAAATTGCCCTTTTAGAATCCGGCATTGATGAATATTTTGAAATCAGCGTCCATCCAAGAGAGTTTTTAGCAAAACTGAAAAACTTCCTCCGCCATGCCCAACCTTCCAGCAGGGTTCGGCAGTACCAGCGTCATGTTCGCCTGGCTGACTGGCATTTCGATTTTAATGAGCGACGAATTACTGACCCGCTGGATCAGAAACAGAATTTATCTCGATCAGAGAGCAAGTTATTACAGACCATGGTCGACCATCGAGGCGAGGTACTGTCCCGAGATCATCTCATGCAGAGCGTATGGCGGCGACCCTGGCATCCCAATGATCGTTCCATCGATGCGCTCGTTGCCCAGCTTCGCAAGAAGCTCGCTGCCTTTGGCGAGGCTTCGCCGTATATAAAGACCCTCCATGGCACTGGTTATCTATTTATCGCGCCAACAAAATAGCAGCCGACTTAACGCAAAATTTCTACGGTAACTGCTGCAGGTCAAGCTGGCGGTGTTGTTTCTTCTCAAGGTGCGCGAAATCAAACAAATTGCTGTCCAGGAGTTGCGACGGTGCAATATCGGACAGCGCCTTAAATATGGTTTCCACCCGGCCGGGAAACTGTTTCTGCCAGCTATTTAACATTTCCTTTACTACTTGCCGCTGCAGATTATCCTGGGAACCGCAGAGATTACAGGGAATAATCGGGAATGCCTGCAACTCAGCATAGTCCACCAAGTCAGATTCCTTGCAGTAAGCTAAAGGACGAATCACGATGTTTGTACCATCATCTGAGAGCAGCTTTGCTGGCATGGCCTTTAACTTACCGGCATGAAACATGTTAAGGAACAAAGTTTCTATGATGTCGTCACGATGGTGGCCCAGGGCGATTTTGTTATATCCGTTTTGCCTGGCAAAGCGGTATAAAATGCCACGTCTGAACCTGGAACACCAGCCGCAGTAGGTCTTTCCCTCGGGAACCATCTCTTTAACCAGAGAATAGGTGTCCTGCTCCAGAATACGATAGTCAACCCCTTCCGATTCGAGATAATCTGGAAGAACGCTTTCTGGAAATCCAGGTTGTTTCTGGTCCAGGTTAACCGCCAATATTTCAAAATCTATAGGCGCTCGTTGCCGAAGTTTCCTCAATATATCCAGCATCGCAAACGAATCCTTGCCGCCAGACAGGCACACCATGACCCGGTCTCCTTCCTCAATCATGTTATAATCAGCAATCGCCCGTCCGACTTCACGACGAAGCCGTTTTTCGAGTTTTTTCGCTTCGCGGTTTTTTTTCGCCTGGATGGACAAATCTGGCATAGGACGACACTTTATGAATTCAACTTCATTTTACACTGACCGATGCAGGTTAGGAATGCCGAGACTGAAATCGACCCTCGGATATCTTCTTCTCGGCCTGATTATTTTCGTCTCCCCTGTTAACGCCCTGGTTATTCTCCAGTATCACCACATTGATACAGACACCCCGGCAATCACCTCGACATCACCTGAAGTTTTCAAGGCGCATCTTGAGTATTTAAAAGTGCACGACTACGAGGTGGTAGTCTTAGAGCAGGCCCTGCAAGAAAAAATTGCTGGCACAGACCCATTAGAGCGCACCGTCGCCATCACTTTTGATGACGCCTTTACCAGCATCTTTGAAACCGCATTCCCTCTGCTCCAGGATTACCAATATCCGTTCACAATATTTGTTTCGACTGATTTTATTTCCGAAAATTCAAAGCAATACCTTTCCTGGCAACAGCTGTCCGAAATGGCAGGAGCCGGTGCCACTATCGCAAATCATACCCGCAGCCATCTGCATATGGTCAGAAAAAAGCCGGGTGAAAGCGACGCCATCTGGCTACTTCGCCAAACCCAGGAGGTTGAACAGGCACAGAACATCATTGAGACCCACCTGGGAAGTGCCTCACGCATGTTAGCTCTGCCCTATGGTGAATACGAACCCCAGCTTATTTATCGCCTGAAGGCCTTGTCCTACTCTATTTTCGGCCAGCAAAGTGGCGCTGTTTCAGCGGCTGATCTGCCAGCAGTGATCCCTAGATTTCCCATGGGCGGCCGCTACTCGGATCTATCGACCTTTGCTACAAAGGTCAATACCCGCGCTTTCCCGGACCAGGGTAAGGTTATTAATCCGATACTGGGCAAGCATCAGGTACGGCCACTGCTAGGCCTAAGCTTTCCAGATGGAAATTGGCGTTTGAAGGATCTGGCCTGTTATGGGCCTGGCGGCAAATTGACCCTTAAAAAAACCTCAGCGTCTTCCTTTGCAGCCTACAGCCAACAGGATTTGACCCCTGGACGCTCCAGATACAACTGCACCATGCCCGATCAAAACGGGCGATTTTATTGGTTCTCACAAATCTGGATGATGAAGCGCGCTAACGGGGCCTGGTACCCAGAACCATAAAACTCAGGCAAGACCTCTTAACACGCTGATCGGTGATTGATGCACCAGTGACCGGGTTGCTGCTACGCCAATGACGCCTATCAGTATTGCCCCCAGCAGCGGGCCAAGCACCCACAAAATTAGGGTAGGCGAATAGCTCAGATTAAAGACCTGCGTCTCAAGCATAAAAACCGTAAATTCGGCCCCAATCGCGGCCAGTATTCCTGCAAAGAACCCCAGTGCCAGAAATTCGATGGATAGGCTGCCCAGAACAAGTCTTTGCGATGCCCCTAGCGTCCTGAGAATAGCAAACTGCCCCATTCGCTCATCCATACTGGCTTGCACGCTCGCCAGTAACACCATCGCCCCTGAAGCCAAAATGAGAATGGAAACAAACTCAATGGCCAGGGTCACCTGGGTAATAATACTGTTTATCTGGTCAATCAAGGCATCAACCTCTAGTACAGTCATGGTCGGGTGGGCTCGTATCAGATGATTGAGGACCAGCTTCTGTTCTGGTTGCAGATAGAAACTGGTCATAAAGGTACTGGGGAAATCAAGCAGGGAACCGGGTGACAGAATAATATAAAAGTTCGGGCGCAGATTATTCCAAAACACAGTCCTGATATTAACTACTTCTGCTGCCAGTTCGCGACCTTCAATAACAAAAACCAGGCTATCTCCAACCCCGATATCATTGCGAATAGCATAATCCTGTTCCACGGAAACCAGCGGAGCTCCATTGTAGTTATCGTCCCACCACTGACCGGCAATGATCTCATTTTCCGGGGGAAGTTGCGCCGACCAGGTAAGATTGCGGTTCGAGCTCGCTCTTGGCGCCCTGCCATCTGAGTCCTGCTGCCTGTCTTCCCCTGCCTCTGAGGATCTACCATTGATACTCCGGACGCTACCTCGAATCATAGGATACAGTGGCTGTGACTCTACCTCATTGGCCGCCAGTATTGAGCGAATAGAATCAAGATCAGCGGGCAGGATATTAAGAGCAAAATGATTCGGAGCATCTTCAGGAATCTGCGTCTGCCATTCCTTGATAAGTGATGTGCGTACCAGAAACAGTACCAGCAACAGCATAATAGCCAGACCAAAGGTCAGTATCTGGACAGCATTTTCTCGGCCGCGCCGCTGCATACCAGCCAGCGCCAG
>JABIZD010000011.1 GCA_018666555.1 Gammaproteobacteria bacterium | reverse complement strand
ATTCTGGTTAGTCGTCTGTTCAATCCCGGCACCAAAACTGGTGGTGTTAGCATTAGTAAGGTAATAAGCCTCCTGACCCACTTTGAAAATGGCTTTCTGGTTATTCAAGGTCAAAATTCGAGGGCTTGAGATCACCTGCACATTACCTTGGGTTTCTAACAATTTGATCACACCACTAAAATCCGAAAATTGCATATCAACGGTAAAGGGAGAGCCCAGTGAATCATTCTGGGCATTAGCGGAACCAAATTCAGTTGAGATTACTTTATTATCGGACTCATAAAGCGATTGCAGGTTAATCCCGGCCTGAAAGCCTTCCTGTAGTTCAACTTCGAGGATTTTCGCCTCAAGAATAACCTGTCGCTGCAGCGCTTCCTGTGAGGCATTTAGAAATTTCTCTACCTGGCGTAATTCCTTTGGATAGGCCTTTACCAGAATCATACCGGTATGCGGCGATACGATAACTGTGCGCTTATCAGGATTACGGCCAGTGGGCTTGACGTTAGTATCAATGATACCCAGTATGACCTCTTCAAGGTCTTTCCAATAGTCGGTCTCAGTGGTTGTGCTAATAGAGGCACTCCCAGAGTTCTGGCCCCCACCCTGTCCCATCTGGCCAGAATTATTACCGCCAGAATTATTCCCCCGACCGCCTTGAAAGCCACCTGATTGCCCTCCACTATTGCTCTGACCATCACTGATACCACTGGAGGTGACCTGCATGGTGGAATTACCACTGCGCGAGACATTCAGATAATTCAGACGAAATATTTGGGTTTGCATGCCGCCGGGACGAATCTGGTAAATACCATTGTCGACGACGATATCGTAATCATAAAGTCCTCTGATCTGATCCAGCACTTCTTCAACAGTGACGTTCTTTAAATCCAAAGCAGAAATCTGCCCGGTGACATCTGGATGTACCACGACACTGTGATCGGTACCCACCGTCAGCAGCGCAAAAAATTCACGCACCTCCATGCCTTTCTTGACAGAAAAGTCAAAGCGTTCTTCAACCTCTGAGACCATGGCTGGATCAAATACGAGGTCTGGAACCAAATCCTGTAACACTTCCTCGGGAGCAACCACCGGCCCTGCTTCCTTAATTACAGTAGACCCACTGGTACTTAAAGATGCTTGCACCTCATCAAGAACGTCTCTATCAAAAGATCCGAATCTGGAGGCTGTCTGACAACTGGTCAAAAAAACGAAAACCATGAAAATCCAGCTACTTCTCCTGAACCGCTTTGCTAAATTCGCACAAAAAGGCATTATTACTGATCCTCCTTTCGGACTGTTCCAGCGTGCAGGGTCAACCTGCTCTGCCTTTGCCCTTGTTCCAATGTGACCCCCGCTTTATCAATCTTTTTGACTCGTGCTGAGCCAATGACGGCTCCTTCCTCTACCGTTTGGCCATTAATTACCGCGTACTTCTTGGCTCGCATAATAAGCACTGAACTGAGACTGTATGACTGATTACCTGAAAATGATACAAACGAATCCAAATCAGTGGTCACTGTTTCATCATCCAACCCGCTGGATTCAAATGAAATCGGGGCCGTTGGATCCATAAGGTTCCCGAATCGACTATCCGCTATCGCAGCCTGCGTGAACATCGCCAGGGCCAGTATAATGCTGCTAAACATCAATCCATTGTTCCTTGGTACTTAAGGTAAATATTTCCAGGGTTAATAGACCGTTGGGATACTCATTACTTTCATAATAAGCTCGCTGCCAGTAAAAGTGGTATCCCAAAGATTCCACCTCCGCCAGATACTCTAAATTATCCAGGAATCGACCTCGTAACTTAAGTTGAATACCGTGCTTATATATTTCAAGCTTTTCTCTGGGGTCCGTTTCCTCATTAGAGGCTGCTCTGAAAAAAAGCGTCTCAGGCTCTCGATTCTGAATATTCACCAGTTCCACTCGATTCTGTTTACTCAGGACGCTACTCAGCACAGATGCCATCTGTCCCGGCTCAACCAACTTGCCGGACAGTAACTCTAAATCCTTATCGAGCGCATCGTTTTGTATTTGTAAACGTTCAATACGTTGCCTTAATTCAAGATTCGGGTCTTCTGCAGCCACCACCTGCAATTCGGCATACTCACTGCCTAAAATCACATTATCGGCAGTCGCTTTAGTCACCTTACGCTGATTCTGCACATTGCTGTCGAGTTGGTAAGCCAATGCAAAATCATTCCAGAAATAAGCCAAAACCAGAAGCACAGCCAATAAAAGAATGGCTCTTTCACGCAATTGTCTGGCTTCCCACCATTCTTGCGCCTGGCCCCAAATAGTATCATTCATCGTGGCACCGCCCCTTTAGTCGCTAACTCGAAGGTCAGGATATTCATCCCGGTAGAATCGAGATCTGACTGAGCGCCTGCTTGTCTGCTAATTGCCAGATGTTTAAATTCCCGGCCTTTGAAAATATCGCTACGGCCGAGACCATCCACATATCGAGTCACCAGCTCACCGCTACGCGTTTGCCCTTGCAACCAGATGTTCTCCCCACCCCCAGTCAGATTGACATGGGTCAGTTGCACACCGGGCCTGTGGAAGCGCGCCAGATCTGCAAGGTAAGCTGAAAAGCCATCGGAATTACCCGGAATCCCCTGCCTTAGAAAATTTCTCAAGGTCAACTTATCGCTCTGCTTTGCCTGAAGCTGGACTATAGTAGCCTCTAGCTGTGGATCCTTGGATTGCTTATCAATCTCAGCTCGAATAGAACTCAAATTTGATCGCCTCTGTTTGGTCAAGCCCTGCTGGATCGTCAATTCAGCGACCAGATCAGAACTTTCCAGACTCTGTTTTACACTAACCATTACAGGCACCAGACTCACTACCAGGACATAAACCAAGCAACGGTTCAGCGAAAGCCAATCAATTCGAGGCCGGAATTTATCCGTATAAAGGTTAATGCTTTGATCATTCATACAGACAACCCTCTCAAAGCAGCGCCAGTCCCGTACAGGCAATCATGCTGGTCGCGTGAATTCATCAACTCAAAACTGCCCCAGAGTTGATTCAAATTCAATAATTCACTTTTAACTGCCATATTCAGGTTGAGTTCCTCAATCAACTGATTGGTTACTCCGGCAACAGGCGCGATTAATAACCGCTCTACCTGCCCCTGGCCCATCTGACTTTCGAAATAATCCAAGGAACGCTGTAACTCCAGGACTAGCCGCTGTAAGCGATCGTTCCAGTCAGGGAAAGCCAGCGTACTTGCCTCTATGCTGGAATTAAGGTTCCGGCAAAGATACACGACACCATTTTTAGATAAGCTCAGGAGCGCATGGTCCTTGCGAAAGTCCAGGAAAGCCACGGCTTCTGACTGTTGGGAAATAACCGGCACTATGTTCTTTAAAGACAACTCAGGAATATCGATGGATTTAAGATCAAGCCCGATATTCAATACCAGGTCCCTGGCTTCAAGAATACTTTTCTTCTCTGCAGCAATGGCGTAGACCATTTCTCCTTGTCTTGGATAAGCATCTTCAGGAACAGGGAAAGTGGCTATTTCAACATCATCCAGAGGCAGATCAATTTTATCACGCAATACAAACCGTAAGGCCTGCGATAACTCGCCCGCCTCAACTTTGGGTGCTTCCAGCAATAACAGTTGGTACTGAGAGGAATCCAATACCACATGGCATGGCATATTCTCGAGTTCAAGTGTGGTAACGCGATCTAACAGCGCCTGCTCAAGGCCTTCTTTTTGGTTGGTTAACAATTCCCAGTGATTTAATTTCACCGTCGAGCCTTCCGCGCTGGCCCAAACCATCGCCATTTCTTTGCCTTCATAAGCCAGGCCAATCTGCCCGGGCTTAACGGTTTTCCCCTTTAAAAACTCAAACAATCGGCCTCCAGAGCTCAGATCAAGGGTTTAAACATGCGCCTGCATCGGGGCACTTCAGTGCCTGTCTAACTCTGTATTGACGCATGTATTCATGACACACATCCATACCATAACCAATGATAGCAGCAGTCAGCGATGATAACGCAAGCTCAATTATGCACTTTTAAAAAACGAACTTAAACCATTGATTGAATTAAAATCAACTAAGGCATTGACCCTTATAAAACCTTAAAAAGCATTGAATTATGCTGGCAAACTATACAAAAAATCCCAGCTATCAAACCGAGTAGGGTCACTGAACAAGTTTCAACTTACCTCGCAGCAAGCTGACCGAAATACGAGGCAATTTCGATTCAGCTAATGACAACACGCCTTGAGAATATAAACGCGTAAACCATCCAGCACAATACGGATCTTTTCCTCCGTACTGTATTGCTTGCGCGTCTTGCGCCTGATGTCACGAATGATCCGTTCTGACGATGCGGGTCGTTTTGCTGGTTTCTGTTTCATCTCAACTCCTTACGTTAGGATGAACAAAAACGCTTCTTTAAACTAGTGCTATATTTGTTCCATAGGTGTTGACGGGGTACAGTCGAAAGTACAAATTCATCCCTGTTGTGGTGGTGTAAGCCACGTCCAATATGCTTTTCACTCAATCCGCGCCCATCTAAAGGCGCCGTGTCAAAATAACGAATGCCACCGTCCCAGGCCGCCTGAATCATGGCATCCGCATCATTCTCCTGCTGCCACGCGCCTACTGCACCCAGAGGTGCACCACCGAAACCGAGTTCAGTAACAGCAACTTCGCTACGCCCTGACTGTCTTGTTGGAATCTTATTCATTCGGAACTCTTCTTCTCCCGCCCTTGCACGAAGAGTCTTGCCCTTCCTGGACAAACAACGCTGTGATCATCGCGCGGGTTTGTTCACCTCAGGCGAGACTTCCGAAAGTGCTTGCCATCATCGAAGAAGGAAGATCCAGCCGATGATATACCTGTTCGATATTTGCAACGATCTCATAACCTCATCTGGCCTGATATTGTTCCTGAATTTCACTGTACTCAATCAAGGCCCGCTCTGATCTGTCCGCCAGAAGCTCCTCCATTCTGCCCTCCCAGTAACGAAAGGGCGCAATAGCATCCAGGTTCGCGGGAAGGGTATTAAGGGCCTGATCAACAGACATGGGAAAATAAAGCGTCTGCTCAGACAGTTCGAGGGATCCGGCCGAGGGTTCTAAATGCCCGACTAATAAATTGAGTAATGTTGACTTTTCCTGACCATTACGGCCAACAAGACCCGTACGCCAACTGGTATCCATGACCAGGGACAAATCGGTAAAAACGTCGTTATAGGAGCAGCCTAATTAAAATCGACGTGCTGCAAGATAATCGATGACATTCAGGCGTCATTCCAGAAATAGAACGAGTAGATTAAACCAGAAAATCAGGGCCATTAGGGAGAACAACCATGCTCCTTTTCAGATTTGTCCCTGAACGAGTCCGGGCAGAGTCGCAACCAGACTTCCGGGTTGTTCGCCCGTCCAATCCAGCGAGAAAGCGGTAAATTAATCAAATCACTTCAGACATGCTTCTTAAAACCTGGTGAGCTCCAGCCACGAAAAAATACAATTAATCAGAGGTTTCAAGGGTGCCACCTTCCTCATTGGCTCGTGACACTGCCTCTCGTCTTGCTGTTTCCCGCACACGCATTTCGGAGGTCCTTTCCTCGATGGAGTTCAGCCCCAGCGCCAGCCTCCTTTCGTTGACGCCGTCCGGATCCCGGATTGGAAATGGAGTCGGCCAACCCTCGGCATCCTCGTCGAACTGAGTTCCATAGATTTGCTCTTCCCCCGACATCGTCTGCAGCCGATCCTTGAGGAATGCGAGCTGCCAACCTTCAGCGTCCTGACTCGAAACTGCGACCTCCAGGAGGTCT
Source organism: Gammaproteobacteria bacterium (assembly GCA_018666555.1). GTDB lineage: Bacteria > Pseudomonadota > Gammaproteobacteria > Pseudomonadales > Azotimanducaceae > UBA9926. Next base: position 345 of record JABIZD010000011.1, on the reverse strand, counting down.
GCACAATCGGACATGAATCCAGTATCAGAGACTGAGTGTTGTACAATGTTCCATGCTGCTTCTGCGGCTTGTGCTCCGACCTTTGAGATAGTGGGCCAGCCAATCTCTTCGATAATCTCGGCCAGGGCCCTGGCATTGCTTTCGTGTATTTCGCGCAACACCGGATGATAGGGCTGATGGGGACCTATCTCTCCCCGATGTGCTAGTTCAGAGAGTGTCCCCTGGTCCAACTCCATCATCGAAACCAGTTCACGTTTTCGGTCGGCATTCATAAGTTCCACCTCAATGTACTCAAAGACGCTGCTATAAGCCTTGTCCAGTGTCGCATATTCTACCGCGTAGACT
>JABIZD010000184.1 GCA_018666555.1 Gammaproteobacteria bacterium | reverse complement strand
TCATTTGACGCTATCTCTGGCTCAGCCAACGGCTAGGGTTTAACCTATTTGTCGTTGCTATCCGAATACCGTCAAGGCTGTGCATACGGTCAACCGTGACTTGGGTCGGTCGCTTATCGCCTATCGGGTTAGGCTAACGTAAAGCTGGGGTAGTGCTGCTCTTGTTCTTGTTCGCAGCGCTCACGATATTGAGGGAACCCACCTACGTAGGGCATAAAAATCCGCGGTTTTCCCTGGATATTGGCGCCTAGATACCATGAGTTACAGGTTGGTGCAGTAAACATCGTTTCCTTGGCGACATCATTGACATGGTCGATCCAGGTAAGTTCAGAGTTTTTGTTGGGCTCGATGCTGCTGATCTGGTTGTCTCGCAAATAGACGATGCAGTCGGCTATCCAGTTTATATGCTGTTCTATGGCAACCAGCATATTACAGAGTACTGACGGGCTACCGGGCCCGGTCACGGTAAACAGGTTCGGAAATCCGTGCATTTGCAGGCCGAGATAGGCAACAGGGCCATATTGCCATTTTTCTGCCAGGGTCTGCCCAGCTCGACCGGTAATATTTGCATTGAGCAGAGCGCCAGTCATGGCATCAAAGCCGGTAGCGTAGATTAGAACGTCGAGTTCATAGTGTTGCGTCTGGGTCTGCACACCAGTCTCGTTGATTTCTGCAATTGGGTTTTCCTGAACATCAACCAATAAAACGTTGTCACGGTTGAAGGTGTCATAGTAGTCACGATCAAGCACCTGTCGTTTACAGCCCAGGCCATAAGTTTTTGGTAATAATTTTTCAGCTACCTGCGGATCTCTAACGCGCTGCTTGATATTGTATCGAAACAGTTCGTTGGCTATCTCGTTAGCTTCGATATCGTTATAGATATCGGTAAAACCTAGAATTGATGCCAAGCCGCGTTGGTCAAGGCGCTGCTGGCGCTGTTCAGGTTTGAGGGCCTTTATATTATTGCTCTGTGCTTGCTGATCGTCGAGACGGCGGGTCGGTCGCATGCTTTTTAGGGGTCGAAAGGTGGAAACACCACCGCGATTATGCTGTTGCATCGCTCGTATCTGACGATAGTTACTTTTAAATTCATCTTCGACAGCTTTGTTCATAGCTTTACGGTTAGCCGGAACCGTATAGACCGGGGTTCTCTGGAATACGGTCAGATGGCCCGCTTGAGTTGCCAGTTCGGGTATGGCTTGGACGGCCGATGAACCGGTACCGATGATGCCGACTTTTTTGCCCGTGAGATCAACCGGGTGCTTTGGCCAGAGTCCGGTATGGTATGTCTCACCCTGAAAGTGGTCAGCGCCACTGATCTCGGGTTTGTTAGGTACCGACAGGCAGCCGGTTGCCATGATGCAGTAAGTGGCACAGTAGCTGACACCTGAATCAGTGCTCACTTGCCATTGATTGCTATGTTCCAGGTAGGTAACTGCTGTGGCCCGGGTGTTAAACTTGATATGCCGGCGAAGATCGAATCGGTCTGCGATATGGTTGGCGTAATGAAGAATATCCGGCTGGGCTGAGAACACTTCTGGCCACTCCCATTCCTGCTCTAATTCGGGTGAGAAACCAAACGAATACTCGAGGCTGGGAACGTCACAACGAGCGCCAGGATATCGATTCCAGTACCAGGTACCGCCAACGTCGCTGCCGGCTTCAATTACGACTACCTTAAGCCCTAGATGGCGCAGCCGGTAAATTGCATACATACCAGCAAATCCAGCGCCAATCACCAGTACATCGGCCTTGTCAGACATAAAAGAGACCTCCCGGTTAGCAATTGCCTATGATATTCAGCACAGTGAACCTGATTGATAGTAATCGCATTTATGACTTGCTGTCCAGTCGGGGTGACTGGTTTGGATTTGGGCACGTGTAAAGCCTAGGCAAAGTCAGCTTAGGCTAACGGAAGGCATTGGTATCAGCTTGGCCGCTGAATTGATATTAACCAATGGCCCGGCGGGTCTGGTTAAACTAGTACATTTTTCAATGCGTTAAACTAATGCTGTTATGTCTAAAACAGGCCCTGGATCTCACCGTCATGATCTAAGCTGATGCCGTTGGCAGCTGGGTTTCTGGGTAGCCCCGGCATGGTCATAATATCGCCGCAAACAACAACGATGAAGCCGGCGCCATTTGCGAGCCTGACTTCGCGTATAGGAACTGAGTGATGGCTGGGGGCGCCTCTTAGACTGGGGTCGGTTGAAAAGCTATAGGGGGTTTTTGCCATACAGATGGGGAAATGGCCGCACTCTGTCTGCAGATGTTTTATCTGATTGCGTACTTTCTGGTCGGCAATTACTTCATCGGCGCCATATAGACTCTGGGCAATATGCTCGATCTTGTTCCATAGAGGTAGGTCATCGTCATAGAGGGTTCGGAATTGAGAATGCCCAGCCTCGCTTAGACTGACCACGTGATGGGCCAGGGCCTCTGCGCCTTGGCCTCCCTCTGCCCAGTGGGTGCAGTCAATGGCTTCTACATTCAGGGATTGGCAGTGTTGTCGAATTATTTCGATTTCTGCTGACGTGTCTTGATCGAATCGATTAATGGCAACTACTACAGGAATTCCGAAACTACCGGTATTACGAATATGGCGAGCGAGGTTGCTGCAACCCTTGTCGACTGCAGCGGTGTTCTCCAGGTGTAATTTGTTTTTGGTGACTCCACCATGCATTTTCAGAGCCCGAACCGTGGCCACGATCACTGCTGCCGAAGGCTTTAAGCCGGATTTTCGGCACTTGATATTGAAGAATTTTTCAGCCCCTAATTCGGCGCCAAAACCCGCCTCGGTTACGACGTAGTCGGCCAGGCCCAGCGCCGCTTTAGTGGCGATGACAGAGTTACAACCATGGGCGATATTGGCAAAAGGCCCACCGTGAATCAGGGCGGGGTTGTTTTCCAGAGTCTGGACCAGGTTAGGCTTAAAAGCATCTTTTAACAGTGCTGCCATGGCGCCATTTGCATCCAGCTGCCTGGAATGAACGGATTCACCGTCAAAGGTTTGGCCAATGACAATATTGCCGAGGCTTTGCTGCAGCTCGACGAGGTCGTTGGCCAGGCAAAAAATGGCCATAATCTCGGAGGCAACAGTAATATCGAAACCTGATTCTCGTGGTACACCGTTGATTGCTCCTCCTAGCCCTATATTAATATTGCGGAGTGCGCGTTCATTCATATCCATGACTCGTCGCCAGGTGATTCGCCGGGGATCAATAGACAGTTTATTGCCCCAGTGGATATGGTTGTCTATCAGTGCTGCCAGCAGGTTATGGGCTGCACCGATGGCATGAAAGTCTCCAGTGAAGTGAAGGTTGATATCCTCCATCGGGACAACCTGTGAATACCCGCCCCCGGCAGCACCTCCCTTCATACCAAAGCAAGGTCCGAGGCTCGGTTCACGCAAGCAGATTATGGTTTTCTGGCCAATTTTATTCAGGGCATCGCCCAGACCTATGGTAGTGGTGGTTTTACCTTCCCCGGCTGGCGTAGGCGAAACAGCGGTCACTAAAATCAGTTTGCCTGGAGAATGCTGCTGGCTCTCTGCTATGAAGTCATAATCGATCTTGGCTTTGTGATGACCATATCTGAGTAGGGAGTCTGATGGAATTCCTAGTTCATCACCAATCACTGAAATATTCTTTAGGTTTGCTGAACGAGCGATATCAATATCGGAAGGAGGCATATTGAAGGTTTCCTTTGCTGAAATGGGGGGTATTGCCAAATGCAGTCTGGCTGTTTACCAATAAATCTCCTAACCATCATCTTGCTGCGGGCTAATTCTACCTGTTGTGATTACAAATCGTATACAGGAATCTATCCGGATTTAAAATTAGATTTTCAGGTAATTGAATTCTGTAGCAACGCTCTGTTTACGCGAGGGTAGCGCTGCAACGAGCACATTGGAGCAGGTGCGGCCGAGAGTTCGGGTAAACCCACTTGGTATAAACCTGCAGGAACATCCCAGGGCTTTAATGAGGACTTTTGGCCAGGATGCACAGGGCTGTATGGGTAGTCAGGTACTGTTGCCGATTCTTGAATTTAGTCAAAGATCTTCAACTTTGATTTTAAATGGGCTCAAAAGGCTGAGCACTTCAGGGAAGCTGAAGCTGGCACCTTCAACATCATTTTCCAGGGGACTAATAAAATAGTTGCTTGCTCCGTTGAACTTGCTGTTGTTCAGATTACAGGACCGGAAATGGGAGTCTGTGAGATCGGTCCCAGAAAAATCAGCGTTAGATAAATCACAACCTTCGAAGTTGACATCATGGGCTTTGCATCTGGTCACGACCAAGTCAGAAAATTTGAGTTCGTAAAAATTAGAAAAACTGATTTCACATTCATCCAGATAAATAGGTGATGTATTGAGAATGCTGCTCCAGTCCAATTGCGTCCAGTCAATTCCAGTCAGCTTGCAACCATAAAATTCGCAATCAAGGAAGCGGCTTCGCTTGAATTTAGCCAGACTAAAATTAGAGTTCTCGAATCGGCAATCTACGAACCTACATTCCTCTAACTCGCACCCCGAGAAATCGCAATGCTTGAACTTGCAAAGTTCATAGTGATTCAAACTGATTTGCTGCTTTGTATAATCGAGATCTTCAAAGCGCTTATCTGTATAGGTTTGGTGATTGTCCATGGCTGCTTTGACCGTGCTTTATATTAGGTTGGTTGGAATCGCCTGGAAACAATGGCATTAATACTTTACCGTTAAAAAAATACCCAGCCGTTATAAAAGGCCTATCTTTTGTAGTCGGTCACGTTGCAGAGCAGGCGCTTGTAGTCAGCCCAACCGGCTGCGATGACACGCTGACGGCTACCCTGGTTTGAGCTCTGATTTGAAACTGGGTTTCAGATTGATCAGTCAGGCCAACACGGCTCCGCGTGGGCCGCGGTCCAGCAATGCTTGCCTCCACTGGCGGCCCAACTAGGGTCTAACTTCGTAATAGAGATTGGCGGCTTCGCCAAAGTCATGTTCTTTGAACCTGGAAAAGCCCGCCTCTGCTGTCATTTGTCTGGCAACCTTGGGGTTAAAACCCAGTGTGCCCAAGCCTGCACCATCGGGCTCTGACATCGCCGAGGACATACAGGCTGAGATGGAAAATCCATAAAACATGGCTAACAATGGGTTCTCAAGATTCTTCTCGAAGTCACCATGGCTGCGGATATCCTTTATTAACCAGGTCCCGTCAGGCTTCAAACTTTGGCGAACCGCTTTAATAACCGCCATCGGCTGGGTCATATCGTGTATGCAGTCAAATGATAAAATGAAATCATAATTGCCGCTATCTGGGAGGTTTTCACCGCCAACTGCAAATGCCTTAATGTTAGTCAGCCCTGTATTTGCACTGGCTTTTTTTAAGTTCTCGATCGCGTGCGAGTTCGGGTCGAAGCCATGGAATTCCGAATTCGGATAGGCCTGGGCCATAGTCGTCAGGGTCAGGCCTCCACCGCAGCCTACATCTGCTACCAGGGCGCCCGATTCTAGTTTTTCCTTCACGCCCTCCAGGGCAGGGATAATTCTGGGAACCAGGGCCTGCTTTATCCAGGGGCCCAGCATCCGTTCAGTACGATGGGCTGCATTGGGTCCCAGGTCTTCATAGCTTAGTCCTATGCCGGTTTTAAATGCCTCAGCTAGTTTGTCGATTGTGTCTGGAGGAGTTCCGCCGGTAAAAGCACCTCCGGCGAAATCAGTGCCGTTGTCCTCGTCGGCAAGCAGGGCGTTACCCTCAGGGCTTAGCTGAAACTGATCTGGATGCTGGTAATCAATCAGTTTCGCTGCCGCCTGGCCCTGTAACCATTCAAGTATCCAGCGAGGATGGTAACCTGTCTTTTCGGCTAATGCCTGAGCAGTAATAAAGCCTGAATCCGCCAGAGCTTTGTACAGGCCCAGTCGGTCTCCAAGGTGAATCATCAGTGATACCATTTCTCCTTGCTTGTAACTCCAGACTTTGAAGGCCAGGCTGCGTAATTTTTTAGTGTCAACGGGGGTTGCCAATGGATAGTCTCCTTAATTGTCATCATGGTTATCATACTCATGAATGGCGGTGCTGTCCTCTGCCACAGGTAACGCTTGAACCGGTGCTATGGAATAGAACTTCAATCTCGATAAAAAATGCTGGGGCATTTTATGCCCAGGTCAGAGGTCAACTTGGTGGCCAGAAAAATGCTTAAGGTTCTGGCAGGGCAGGGGGGAGGCAGGCGAGTCAGCAGTTGTAGTTGAGCCTAGCGCGGGCAAGAGGGCCAGAAAAGAGGCGTTGCTTTTACCATCAATCGCATTCGGAGAGACTAACCTAGGCGGGTTTTCTGACCGACGCTGTCTGCATGATTAAATTGCGGGTACCAATGGCCTTCATCATGGGTTGTCACCCAGAGGAACCATTAATTCGACTAGTTGAAGATGACCGAAAGATGGGTGAGGGTCGCCTACTGAATCAGAACAGCTGTTTCGAGCGACACAGGTGATTGGGTAATTCAGGGGATTGCTTGACAGGTCCACGATGTAGCCCTGCTCGATCGGGTGTGAATACTTTGTTAATACCACAATCACGATGTCTTCCTCTGGCCAGACGAAGATGTATTGTCCATCCAGTCCTTGCGCAGCTGCGATCACCATCGGTACCGAAGCACCATAAAAATAGGCCTCGTTCAGGATCCACCACTGGTAGCCATACCAGCCATTTGCAGTCAGGCTGTCTTCAACATAGTCTACAGGCAAGATCTGAGTATCCCGCCATTTTCCATCGCGGGCGTAGAGCAACCCAAAACGAGCGAAATCGGCAGGTTTCATATCAATACAGCAGTAAGTCATTGGATGCAGGCCGGAGGCATCAAACCAAAGCCCCGCTTCACTGATATCAATCCCAATAGGCGTGAGTATTTTCTGGCTAAGGTATTCGTGAGCAGATAAGCCGGTAGTCCTTCGAATGATGGGTTCAAATAATTGTGAGTTAGCATTTGAATAGGCAAACTCTGAACCGGGTGCACGAACGATAGGGCGGTCTATTGCATAGGCTGTCTGGTCATTATTGAAGAAGACTTCATCAACCCGTGAATATCCTGAACGCATCTGCAGCATTTGATGCAGGGTAATGTTTGCTTTGTTAGTATCTTGCCATTCCGTGATAATCTCGCTGGCTTTCTGGTCAACTGACGAGATTTTTCCTTCGCTGATGGCTGCGCCGATGGCAGCACTATAAAAACTCTTGGCCATGGACCAGCTGGTTCCCAGAGAATTTTCATCATAACCGGTTGCGTAACGTTCACCGATGAGGAAGCCATCTTTTGTCACCATGACTGACTGAACAGCTATGTCCGTAAGGATGTGGTCAATAACGGCGTCAACAGCAGCTTGATCAGTACCAACCTGAGCCGCCGTTGCCGGGGTTAAATCCCACTCCAGTTCAGGATCGGATGGTTCGTCATATTGTGTTTCGGGGAGCTGTGTGGCGATGAAGTCTGAGATTTCTGATGATTCAGAACGACCATGACCCTCGCCGAGCGCTCCACTAGTTAGTGCTGAGTCTTCAAAACCAAACAGATATCGGATTAATAACAGGCCATCTGTCAGTGGCTCAGTTTTACTGTCATCGTCTATATCTGTGAGGCCTTGATTGCCATCGAGAAAGGCGATGATCTGTTCGCTGGTCTTTCTAGTCGCATTATCCGATACCGCGCCGCTGACCAGGGCCTCGTCCTCAAATCCGAACAGGTAACGTATAAAAATAAGTCCGTCAGTCAGAGGCTCAGCTTTACCACTGCCATCCAGGTCCCATGAGAAACATTCTGGACATGAATTTTGCTTTGCTGGAGCGCTTGCCTGCGCGGTAGCGTCTGGGTCAAATGTTTTAGGGGTTGTTTTTGAATTTGAGGAATCGTTATAGGGGCTACGGTGCTGTCTTTCACCCTTGTCAGCAAGGCTATATGGGAATTGGAATAACAGAACTCCAGCGAATAGTAAGGTGAATATGTTTGACTTGTTCATGGCTCGATAAACTCGCAGACACAGGACTCTGGATTGAGGGTGCTCGTGTCATGCAAAATAGGTTTAATCAGTGTCCTGTTAGCTTTTGCTGTCCTCTGTGAAGCCTAATACTATATTACCTTTGAGGCCGAGCGCCACTGTCAGTTTTGTTTATTCTGGGGCTAAGCAGGTGCCCGTGATCTTTGTTTTGCTACTCTCAGGTGAGGCCTGCCGAGAGCATAGGTGAGGATGCCCAAGTGAAGTATGAAGTGCTATAGTTTTTATCATTTAGTTTCATGGTTGACCAGTTGCCCTGATGGCTGGCGCAAGGAACTGAATTTTCAGTAATGGCGAGTTTGTTGGCTAGGTGCAAAATGAGCGAAACAGGACAAAGATTCTCTACAAACGCGGCTATCAGCTGGTATCGAAGCCCTATTGAGCCAGACTTACTGAGTAGCCTGATGCGGCGCAGCGACCTAAGGGGGACGCTACAGACCTTGGGCCATCTCGGTTATTTTTTTGTGACAGCAGGGCTAGCCTACTGGCTCTTTGGGGAAATCACTGCGGATAATTGGCACTGGTCAATACCCGTGTTTTTAGCGGCACTGTTTCTGCATGGCACCATGGGCCCTTTCATGGGCCTGATAGCTATTCATGAACTGCAACACAGGACGGTATTTAAAACGCGCTGGTTCAATGTTTTTTTTGAATCGGTTTATGCTTTCATCAGTTGGTCAGATCATATCTGGTATCAGCAGAGCCATTCGGTTCATCATCAGGCGACTTGCCATACGGCTTTTGATGGTGAGGTTTTATTGCCAGTCAAGTTCAGTTTAAAGTACTGGCAGGTCTGGTTAGGGCTGCTCGCATGGAACCCGCGAATAACCTGGTTGCGGATGAAGATGGTCTGGAACCATGCCAATGGCCGACTGCAGGGTGATTGGTACCAGCACGTTCTACCCGAGAGTGATAAGACCTTAAGGCGCCGACATCGAAACTGGGCTCGGTTTTTGATAGCGGGTCATAGCCTGCTTGCGGCTTCCTTCCTGGTGACGGGGCAGGGATTTTTGATAGTCGTGTTTACTTTGGGGACTTTTTACTGCTCCTGGCTCGGTTTCCTCACCGGGGTACCGCAGCATTATGGTTTGAATTCAAATGAACCTGATTTCAGATTGAACACCCGCACCTATACGTGTTCCTGGTTGCCTTCTTTTTACTATTGGAATATGCAATATCATCTTGAACATCACATGTATCCAGCAGTGCCCTTTTTCAATTTACCAAAGCTGAGGCAGGCCATTAAAGCCGATCTGCCCCCTGCACCGCATGGGCTTTATGCTACATGGAAAGAACTGCTTTGGATTAAAGCTAGCATTCGTAAAAACCCTGACTTTAAAGTTGAATTTCAGTTGCCAGCTACGTCTGAAACAACCGTTACCGGTGCTTCTGGTTAGGCCGAGCACGTGCTGATGGGCTTCGGCAAGCCTGTCTAAGGACTGCGAGTAAAGCCGGGCTAACTGCGAGTCACCACAAAACAGCGATCCGATAACTGACCGAAGGCATATTTGAAGTAAGTACCACCATACATGTTCCTGGTTTTCTCGGTCCAGGCTAAGGCCTGGGGCGTTGAAATACGATGATGTATTTGCAGGATTCCGCCGTCGAAGACTCGATATTCTGCCCAGCTTCCTGGGAAGTCTTTAACACAGGCGACTTCTACCCAGGGTCGATCTCCGGTTGCACTAAACTGTCGTACCCGGTTGCGATGCGTGTGTCCGGAAAAGTAACCCCGTAGCGAAGGTCTTCGTGCAAATAGATTAATGAGTTTTTCAGATTCGTCTGGCTGAATACCAAAATAGTCTTCAGAGCGATGCGGTGTTGCAGGGTCCCACAATTGGTGATGCCCAAAAACTAAAATCGGCTGTGTAGTTGATTGGGCCAGTTCATCAAGCCAGTCTATATCACGGTCGTAGCAGGTTCCGCCCGTTAAACCAGGCCGTACTGTATCGATCATGGCAAGCGTTACTCCATTAAGGTCTATTCTGCTGGAGGTCTGAGAATGAATGGGTTCATCGCGATAGGCATCATGATTGCCAGTCACATAATACAAGTTCTCGTTGAAAGCGCTGTGATAGCAGTCAAGGAAAAGCTGGAATTCGGCTTGGGTGCCTTTGGTAGTGAGATCCCCCTTGACGAGAACAGCATCTGGCTTAACTTGTTGCATTTCTTCTACTGCAGCCCGGCTCATGAATTCGGGATGCGGGTCGTTTGCAGGGCTTTTGTAGGTTGGCCCCTGATTGGGTGTGTTGGTGACACCACAGATAGCCTCACCGAAATGGACATCATTAACCGTTGTGAATCGACTCAGCTCTTTACCCAGAGAGGGTAGAGTTCTAAATTCAATGCCTTGGCATTGGTAATCGGTGTCCGGCTGTAGCGTATCCAGAACCGTTTTTGTCTCGCCATCGTGAAGGACGGCGTAATCTGTTGATACTGTGGTGAGTTCAATGCTCATTCGATTCTTGTCTCCAATGGGTTCTCATAGCTGATTTGGCCTGATGCTGAGAACGTGGCTTGCAATGTATTAAAATTTCAACCTATTGCTAAACGCAGATCAAGATAAATTTATTGTGCTATGAAAATCAATATATATTAGTAAAAAAATAAGTAAGTAATCCAACTATCTGATATAAAACAATTAATTTAATTTGGTTAGTCAATTTATATGAATTTAACTAGTTTTTTTAGGCTCTTAATTCGTGGTAATTGATTAATCAATTCAGTAGGCAGGTAGTTTTGTAGCCTTGTCAGGCTGTAAGGCCAAGGTGGATTGGCCTGGTTCAGGACGAACGAGTGGCTGGAGTCGAAATTGCTGCTATTGAGGTGCAGGCTAGCGTGTTGACGGCATGAGTCAGATCAGATTGTTGGTCGATTTGGTTTGCTAGTCGATAGCTGATGTCTATTGAGATCGAGGTATCACCAAAAGCCTCGGGCAAGCCTGGGCCCTCTATGACTGAAAAGTGCTGTTTGGAAGCTGCAAGGAAGTCACTATGCTGACTTTGGATCAATGGTCTGATTACTGCCTTGAGTTTTACGCCATTTAGCGCCCAAGGCCCTACCGGAGCACGGTAGGGTGCTGAGTTTGTTCTTCTTTTATAGATGTGACTCGGTTAATTTGGTATTTGAGAAACGCCAGGCTAATTGATACTGCTCAAATATACTGGCAGCTTCTGTTTTTTTACCCTGTTTCTCGAGTGCTAATTGCAAGCCAAACAGAGACCAGCCATTGTTTTGATTCCATAGTAGATCCTTGCGATAGACCTGTTCTGCTTCCGCGTATTTGCCTGCTTTGAGCAGGGCCGAGCCGAGGTAGTGCCGCATCGGCTGGGGCCAGTCTGGTGGCTCGGTGTAATTGTTTTGGTCCTCGAGTTGCACTGCTTGCTTATAAACCTCGATAGCCGCATCAAGATCGCCGCCGGTTTCAAGCAATTCCCCCTGCAATGCCATCGCAGCCAGTTTAAGCACGGTCGAAGCAGCTGTTGCGCCAACGCGATATTCGTCAGCATTGGCGGCGTTAGAGAGAGCCTGCAAATGCTTAAGTTGTGTTTCGGCTGCCATGGCATCCCCAGTTGCAAGGTGGGCACTGCCGAGCGCATAAGCCCACATTCCATCCAGGTAGGGTAGTCCTGAGTGAGACGGTTGTTGGTCGAGGAGATTGTCCCATTTGCCAAATATTTTCTCGACTAACCAGGGCGCGGCAATGCTTCTTTGGTTACGATGAGTATTAGTTGCAACTCGCGTCGCTCTTGCTTTTGCCTGGTGAGCGGCCTCAATAGCGACATCATAATTGCCTTGTACAGTAGCTGCATAGCGTATGAAATCAATGGCGTGACCGGCATGCATTTTGTGAGATAGAGGATAAGTGCCAATATTGGGCATTGGCATATCCCCCCATATCTTGGCAAATTCCTTGTCAACTAGTTGTGAGCGGATATTACTATCGATTGCTTTCTGATATTGGCCGGTTCTAACATAGATATGAGCGGGCATGTGCACGACGTGACCGGCGATAGGGACTGTTTTTTCAAGATTGTCAGCTGAAACCAAGGCACGGTCGGGCTGCATAGATGCTTCTATCAAATGGATGTGCAGATGGTACACGCCTGGATGATCAATGCCCATTTCAATAATATTTTCGAGAGCCAGTGCCACCGGTAAGGTTTCATCCTTGGGTTCGCCGTTGCTATCCCAGTAATTCCATCTGCCGATAGACATGTAGCTGGCGGCATACAAAGCGGCAATATCGGGATCAGCCGGGTGCTTCTTGTTAAGTGCTCGCATGGCCTTAAGATAAGCCCTGTCCCGCTTGGCATCGTCGGGGATGTTGTCCTTGTCGTAAAGTACGAAAAGCGCGTCGATGAGTGATTTTTCGAGCTCGGAAGCCTGCGCTAGTCTTGCCATTGCCTGGTTTATTGCCTTTAAACCCGCTCCCTTTGGATCGTCCGGCATTCTTGCGTAACGGCTGTTTGGATTGGGACCCATGGCGTGAGCCATACCCCAATAAGGCATGGGATTGCCTGGATCCAGACGAGCGGCTTCCTGGTAAGAAGCAATTGATTCAGGGAAGTAAAACCCCCAGGCGAGGCGCAGCCCCTGGTCAAAAAATTGCTGGGCAGTGGAAGAGTCAGTGGAAATGTCGCGGCTATAGTTACCGGTACCAGGAACCAGCACGGCCTTGGCCTCATTAACAGTCTGTTCCGCCCTGATGGAACTGGTAAAGGCTGTGATCAGTATTGTTGAGAACGCTAACACTGCGGTCAGGTTTCGGGTTGAGATTAATTTATTCACGATGGGCTCCTTGGCTATCTTGCTCGTCCAGCCAGTATAGAACATTGAATGAGCTTGCGGGTCAACCATCTAACTGGATAGATTCAGTGTCTGATGTTGGACACTCAGTAGTATGCATTACCAGATCAGCCCTCGTTTTCAGGAACGGCCAGTATTTGGAGCTTTTGTTTGACCGTATGTTGGGGTGGTAGAATTTGCTTGTAGCGCTACAATGTCGCATGACGGTTCATTAGTGATGGTTCAACATAGGAAAGATTAATATGTCAGACGCAAACCTGAAAAATGCCCTCGAGCTGATGCGAGGAAGAATTGGCGAACAAACATCACAGAGTGATTGGTTTGAGATAACTCAGCAGCGCATCAATGACTTTGCCGATGTCACTATGGATCATCAATGGATTCATGTTGATGTAGCCAAGGCCGAGCAAGGTCCGTTTGGTGCCCCTATTGCCCATGGTCACCTAACGCTGTCAATTATGGGTCATTTGCCTAAAGCAGCAGATGCAGACAGCCAGGCTATCCGTATCGATGGCCAAAAGCTAGGCATTAACTACGGGTTTGACAAGGTCAGGTTTCCGAGCCCGGTACCAGCAGGTGCAAGGCTAAGAACCACCAGTACGCTAAAACGCGTGGAGATAAAGGGCGGTATGATTGAGACCATGAATGAAGTTGTGGTTGAAGTCGAAGGACAATCTAAACCAGCTTGTGTCGCAGAAAGCTTGGGTCGAATGGTTTTTTAGTCGCATTGCTGGATGAGATAGAAGTAGTCGATGATCAGAATTTATCACCATATTGATACTAACAGGAGCGGTAGATTATACTCTAAGCTAGACTCATTATTAGTGCTATAAGGATTATCGAAATAATGGCAAAATAAAAGAACCGCTAAAAATAAAGCTAACTCCTAACCTGTCTGCTGGTTTAGTTGTCATTATTTGCTTGAGAATATCTTCATAAGTTAAGATGGGGTTAAGATAAAGTTAATATAGTGGATCTACAGTGAGTTGGTTCTGATATTTTCTTCTCTAGGAGGAAAGATATGAAGGTAGCAGTTTCGATAATCTTAAGCTTCGTGCTTTTCATGCCTGTCCAAAATAGCTTTGCAGTTGCTTTCTGCTCCTTGCGAGATCCACTGCTGCATATCAAAGAGCTGTATCCTTCCTATTCGAATTTTTATGCTTCTGTTGTCGATGTGAACATCATAGAGGCGACTATGTCACTGAATCAGTACAAGCTGCCGTTTTTCCTGCACCCAAAAGAGGTAGGTAAGCACACGGTGTATTTTATTGAGGACGAATCAGGGCGGATTGGTATCGTCCATCCTCGAAGTGAATTCGGGAAATGGGGTGTGATAGAAATTGTCTGGTCGCTGTCGTTAGAGGGTGAAATTCTGGATTATCGCTTTCAGCGATGCCGTGATCCAGCATGCAAGGATGCCTTGTCGGGACCAGTAAAAGAATTGTTTAAAGGGATTTCCCTAGGGAACTTGAGCCGCTTATTTAATGTTGAGGGAAACATCGCCGCAGCGACGGCCGAAGGACTTAATCAGGATATGTTTGAGACCATGGTGAAATCTGCTACCAAGACCCTGATTCTCACAAATTCCTTCCTCGGTCAAGCTAATCCCTGATAGGCGATGAGAATAGAAGGTCCTTAAAAAATGCGTGATCCGAGTCGAAAAGGCGTTATCAAATTTTTAATAGAACGCACTAGCAAGTTACCCATCCACGCACATTTGCTGATTTACACGATGGCATTTTTCGTGCCCGCTATCTTGATAATTTTGGTTGCAGTTTACGAAATACAAAAATTAGATGAAAATTCGGGAAGGTTAAGCCAGATAAAACTCGCCTCCTTTAACGTGGCGGGTGTTCGGGCTGCAACTGGGAAAATATTGATTCTTGCCGATCTTATTTATGCAAGTTCTGAAACCTACCTGATAGACGGTGCAATTTCGTTGGGCAATAGCACTCTAGCCTCCTATCGGGAAATCGATTTTGTGGAGGCTGTCAGCGATGCCGAGGTTCAGCAATACGATGTCTATTTAACAAAAGTGATGGACAATTTAACGAATCTGAGTTACCTGAATGCGGTCCAATCACAGCAACAGATAGATCAGTTTCTCGCTGATTACGACCGGAACAGCGAAAGCCTCTATGAAAGCTTAATCGATCTGGAAAAATCGCTGAGCACTGCGCTTGAAGGCAAGAATTTGCAAGTCAGTACGGAGCGTAACACCCTGATTTTTGGTGCTTTAGGCTCTTTTATAGCCTGGTTATTTTACACCTTGGTGATTTTTCGGATTCATTTGCACTATCTGGCAAGACCGGTCCAATTTCTTGATCAAGTCGCGCAGTCTGCGATAGCAGAGGGTGAACTGATCAGGCTTCCAGAAGAGGGACCAAGGGAGTATCGCTCGTTATCCAGGTCCTTGACTGCCTATGACCAGCGACTGGAAGCCCGTAGACAACTATTGAAAATAATTTCGGATATATCCATTCGCCTGATTCAGATTGATAAGGTGCTTGATTCTCATGATATTGTCATTGAAGACCTGCAAAAAGGCTTTAGCGCAACCGACGTTATCTGGTATCAGAGAGACAACGGTTACGATTACCTCAATTCCAAAGATGGTAGTGAAGCGCCTGGTGAATTAAGGTTTGCTAACGTCATCTCAAAGCAGGCTTACTGTATAAGCCAGTTGTCAACGCAGATTGGCATCAGGACAGGAAGTTCCACGGATATTATATTGAAGGACTTTTTGCCAACAAAAGATACTCCAGTCCCGGTCGATACGGTTGTTGGCTTTATCGGGATTCATGTCGCGGGTGAATTGGAAGCCTTTGTTGTGATGGTCAATCCAAAACAGCAGATGGAGACGATCTTTAACGAGGAGTCTCTGGCGCAAATTGGCCGGGTCATTTCAAACAGTATTGAACGATTGACGCTGGAAGAGCACTTAGAAGAGCGTGTACGGTCGCGGACCGAAGATCTGGAAAAGGAAAAAGTGAAAGCCGAAGCGGCTAGTATCGCCAAGTCGAGTTTTTTATCGACTATGTCGCATGAAATTAGAACCCCCTTCAACGGTATCTTTGGTATGGCAGATTTACTGCTGCAGGGTGAACTTGACGAACAGCAATCTTTATTTGTGAAGACTATCCTCAGTTCAAGTCGACAGCTATTTAATCTCTTATCGGGTATTTTAGATTTCTCTAAACTGGAAGCTGGAGGCATCGAACCCAACCGAGACAGGATCAATCTGCTGGCTATGTTTAAGGATCTGGTCGCCATTGCCAAACAAAAAAATCAAAATGAAGACCTGGAAATACAGATGCATGCCGGGATTGACGCTGATTTGTATCTGCAGTGTGACCAAAACTTGATTCAAAAGGTGGTTCGGGGCTTGATCGAAAATGCGATACAGCACAGCGATGCACAACACATTGTGATCAGCGTGCAGGCCTCAGTTGTGAGTGACCAAGTTGCCTTGCTAACGGTGGCAGTGGCCGATGATGGTTTGGGAATTAATGAGCAATTGCATGAGAACCTGTTTGAGCCTTTCGTGCAGGGAGAAACCAAGGTTTTTGCTGGTGCGGGCCTGGGCCTGGGCCTGGCGTCCTTCTCACGCATGGTTTCGCTGATGGGTGGAGAATTGCAGGTCGAGTCTGCTGAAGGTAAGGGTAGTCGTTTCTTTTTCGAACTTAAGCTTCCCGTAGTTGAAAGTATGGCGAAAGAGTCAGTGAGGTTGAACGTATTCATCAGTTCTGAATTGTATAATCAGGAACAGGTTATATTTTTGGATGACGGTTCGCTGGATCGGAGTATTTTTCAGCTGATTGAGCAACTGAACTTTGCAGCTGAAGTGGTCCAGGTCGCTGGCGAGGAAGCGCTATTAGGTGCCAGAAGTCAAGAATCACAGTTAATATTTGTAAATGTAGCGATGGACGTTGTCAAACTCAGAGATTTTCTTGATGTATTACAGAACCTGGTTGAAAAGGGTGAGTTTTCAGATTCTAATGCATTGGTAATTGGAATTGGCTCCAATGAATCAGATTTCGAGAACGCATTCCCAGACTATGATTTCTTTCATGGTTTTTTGAATACTCCCGTCTACGCAAGAGATTTAGTTGATTTAATCACCAGGTCAGTCATACACCGTCCTGGAAGTAAAAGAGCAGGCGGAAAAACGCCTGGTAGGGAGCATTCTGATGAAATTAAAGGGTCCGCAGCTATTTAGTATTCAATTCGTTTTGGTGTTTGCGTTTTTCACTAGTCAGGCTGATGAAATCGCAATGCCAACTAACACCTATTCCGCCTCAAGTGCGGGTGCTACTTCTCAGACCCGTTTTGTGATCGATTATAGCCTGCGATTGAATATGAATCGAAACTCAGACCAGAGTTCTCAAATGCACTTTCTGGGCTTTGATTTTTTCAGGAACTTCAGTATCAATGGAAAGGATATTGGTGCCTTGCTGATCCAGCCCTATTTGATTAAAGCGGTAAGACTCAATCCGCACCCGGGTCTGTTTGATGATCCGGATGATACCGCACTACAGTTCCGTAACGTTTACTTTCGATTTGCCCCCCTATTTGATGGTCGAGCACAGATTAGTCTTGGTCATGTGGAATTACCTTATGGATTGGAAAGAGAGTACGAAACTAATGCAACGCTACGTCAATTCGGTAATGCCTGGGATGCCGGTCAGAAAGACGATTGGGGCGTTGCCATTGATGGTTATACAGCCAGTCTCAAATATGACGTATCCATGACCCGTGGAAGCGGTAATGAGTGGCGAGATGATGGTGACCCCTATTTGCTGACCGCTCGGGTCGGAACCAGACTCGACAACTGGGTTGCCTTCGGATTGACCGTTGTGAAAGGTGAGCTGTGGAGCCCTTCAGGGCATACCAATGAAAGAGAAAGGGTGGCCGTTGATGCAAGACTGGAGTACCGCCGATGGGGTTTTCTGGGTCAGTATTCGCGCGGAAAAAATAATGATGTCAGTGCCAGGCGAAGTGTGGTCGAGGTCAACTGGAATTATGGATATGATGAATGGCTGATTTATGCTCAGGGATATCATTGTGAACTGGGTACAGAGACTGATAATCAGAGTACAATGTCATTTGGCTTGCGTTTTGAGCCTAATAATAGATTTGCCTTTGAAATCGATTACACTGCAGATATTTCCAATTTCGGTAAGCAGAAAAGAAAGCTATTGCGTGGACAGATTAGATTAAGGATCTAAAGTAGGCTACAGAGTCTTGCTCTGCAGTGTTGATTGAAGAAGATTACTCAGGAGCGTCTTAAATAATGGCATTAGCCAAAATCTTGATTGTTGATGACCTAGTAGAAAACCTGCTTCTACTCGAATTTGCCCTAAAACCATTTGAAATTGAAATTGTCAAGGCGACCAACGCTGATGAGGCTGAACAAGCCTGTTTCCATGACCAATTTCTGATGTTGATCCTCGATGTGCATATGCCCGGTAAGAATGGCATAGACCTTGCCAAAGATATTCGTGTAAAAGGCCTTAACCAATTGACGCCAATTGTGTTTCTGACGGCGGATAATGTGACCCCAGATCTGTCCAAAGCTGGATACCAGATGGGTGCCGTTGATTTCCTTTTCAAACCATTGGATACCGTCCAACTTCGAGCAAAAGTCAGGGTATTCCTGGATTTGTATCAGGAGCGTATGAAAGTGATTGAATTAATGCGCGTACTAGAACAAAGCCAGGCTCAAATGGTTGCTCAGGAGAAATACCGGGCAGTGGCTGCTTTGACTGCAGGGCTCTCGCATAACCTGAATAATAAATTGTTCGTTGTCAGTGGGTTTGCTAATAGCCTATTGGATGTTGTCGGTGACGAGCAAAAACCCGCGCTTGATAAAATATTGAGTTCAGTTAGTGCCTGTACCACGCTCCTTGAGCAAATGCAGGTATTTACTGGGATTGACCGCCACGATGGCCAGCGTGATTTCCTTGAGTTCAGGCCGGTAGTTGATAATTTGCTTCTGGTGCTGGGAGCTTCTAGTGATGACCGGATCACCCTCGAGGCAGAGATGAGTGATGCGATCGGCGAGCAGCAGGTTGATGCGGTAGCTATCAGAGAGATTTTCATGCCAATTGTTATGAATGCGATTGAAGCCTGTTCAAATCAGGATCAGATGTACCAGATCGCAATAGAAGTAAGTATCTCTGAGGCGAGCTTCATTTGTCTGGTTTCAGACAATGGGCCTGGAATTCCGGATGTGATCAAGGACCAGGTTTTTGATCTGTTTTCGTCAGCAGAGGGAATTGCCAATAAAAGAGGTTTGGGTCTCCCTCAAGTGAAAGGTTTGGTGGAAAGGCTGTCGGGACAGATCAGCGTACTGGATAACGAACCAGTAGGAACGGTGGTCCGCGTCCAAGTGCCGATTGATAAACTGGTTCAGTAACGGCTATCCAAGTGGGCAATCGTCGATTGAAGAAGTAGGTGATTTTAGAACGCAGAGATGGTATTTATAATAGATGGTATTGATTAAAAAGTGAAAAATAAACGTTAAGAGGTGGGGTATGGCAGAGTCAATTGCGACAGCGAGTGAAGGGGATGAGATAGTCACTCAGAAAGAAAAGAACAAACTACGCAGACAGGATTTTGCCAGGTTGAAGACAGTCGGCTTTCAGCACGGGGCTATTATTGTCGCGATAGTGATCCTTTGGGCCAGCGCTAATCAATGGGCGCAGCAGACAGACCTGGTTCTGGCGCAGGGCATCTCCATCGCCAGCGGCTTTTTTGCTGGTGTTGGACTTGCTTTTCTGTTTCACGAATGGGGGCATTTTAGTGGGGCTAGAGTGGCAGCATCGATTTCGCCTGTTCTTGAGGAACGAAAGTCTTTTTTCATGTTCAGTTTTGACCTGATAGAAAATAGTCGTAACCAGTTTCTGATGATGAGTCTAGGAGGGCCAGTGGCCAACTGGTGCCTGGTAGGCATGGTACTGTTATTTTTCCCACCTGATGATTTAGCCTCTATCATGCTACTGGCAGCGACGGCTGGCGTTGCTGTCAATGTTTGTGTTTTCGAATTGCCCGTCATAAAACGGGTCCTTGATGGGGCGGTGCCTGGTGATGCCCTAACTCAGCGGGTGGTCGAAGTGCGGCATAGCGGGTGGCTATCCAAGTATAGCGGGCTGTTGGTTGGCATAGGCATTTTCTTCAGTATTGGTGTGTTTTAAGCTGCGGGACACGCGTTTAGTTCAGTCTGTGATTACCTCTATATTGAAGTGCTGGGAAAGGATTTATTTTTATGGGCTATGAAACGATCAGTATCGAAAAGCAGGGCCAGGTAGACCATTTGTGGCTGGATCGTCCTGAGGTATTAAATGCGATAAATACTCAGATGGTGACTGAATTAAGAGATTATTTTGCTGGCCTTGCAGAGAATAAGGACACCAGAATAGTCGTCTTTAGAGGTAGAGGAAGAGCTTTTTGCGCCGGTCTGGATATCAAGGCAGCAGTCAGCGCCAATGATCCTGCCCCCTTTGGTGGAGGAATGGGGTTTCAGGGCTATCTTGCTGAGGTATATGTCAGCATGCGCCGCTGTCCGCAACCGATTATTTCCCTTGTACAGGGCCCCGCCTGCGGAGGAGGCTTCGCTTTTATGCTGGCGTCTGATATTCGAATTGCGGCAGACAGTGCCAGGATGAATGCGGCATTTATCCGTATTGGCCTTTCGTCATGTGATATGGGAACCAGCTACTTCCTGCCAAGATTAGTCGGCACCTCCATCGCCTCGGAATTGATGCTGACAGGACGGTTCATTGATGCTGAGCGAGCACTCCGCGTTAATCTAGTATCAGAGGTGGTGCCAGAAGATGAACTCGAGATGGCCTTACAGCCCTACCTGAACGAGATGCTGAGCACCTCGCCGATGGGGTTGAGACTGACTAAGGAAGGTTTGAATCTGGCGGTAGATGCGGCCAGCCTCGAGGCCGCTATGGCGGTTGAAAATAGAAATCAGCTGCTGTGTTCAAGAACGCAAGATGCCAAAGAGGGCATGGCTGCCTTTGTGGAGAAGCGATTGCCGAATTATAAGGGACGCTAGTATGAAATTTGGCATTTTTTTTGAACTGTCTACGCCGCGGCCTTTCTCCAGAGAGGTTGAATGGCAGGTCTATCATAATGCCCTGGAACAGTGCAGATTGGCTGATGAATTAGGCTTTGATCACGTCTGGGCGGTGGAGCATCATTTTCTTGAAGAATATTCCCATAGTTCTGCCCCAGAGGTTTTTCTAGCAGCAGTTGCAGCTCAAACTCAGCGCATCAGAATAGGCCATGGAGCGGTTGTCTGCGTTCCGGAAATGAACCATCCGGTAAGGGTTGCCGAGCGTGCTGCAGCTCTGGACATCATATCTAATGGGAGACTCGAAGTGGGCACTGCCAGGAGCTCTACTTGGACTGAGTTAGGTGGATTCGGTGTTAACCCGGATGATACCAAAAAGACTTGGGACGAGTTTGTCCGAGTACTTCCCAAAATGTGGACCCAAGAAGAATTTTCCTGGCACGGCAAAGGTTTTAGCATGCCTTCGCGTAATGTTTTACCCAAACCTTATCAAGATCCTCATCCTCCCCTTTGGGTAACGGTCACTACACCCGGAACTGAGCTAGATGCTGCAGATAGGGGGCTGGGTTGCCTGGGTGTTTCATCAGCAGGCTATGAAGAGCAAGAGCGACGGACCCGCGAATATCATCGCCGTGTTCAGGTCTGTGAACCGGCGGGTGGGTTCATCAACGATCAGGTCCACACCATGAATTTTCTTTATTGTCATGAAGACTACCGGAAAGCGCGTCGGGTAGGATTACCCATGGTGAATTCTTTTAATATTGCCAATACCCACCTGTATTGGACCCGAGAGGCCTATCCAACGCGTGCTTATCAGACCCTGGGTAATGCCGGTGCCCATATGAAGCCTAAGAAACCGGCGGTAGATGACCCCAGCGTGGTAAAAGGTTTGCCAGAAGGGGTGGGTATTGGCGATCCAGAACATTTGATTCAAACCATCAAAAAATGGGAATCAATAGGTGTGACGGGGATAAATTTTCTGCTCAATGCAATGGAAATGATTCCGCAACAACAGGTCAAGGATAGTATGAAACTATTTGCCCGTGAAGTGATGCCGAAATTCCACAGGCCTGCCCAGATTGACGAGGCTGTTTTTACACCGAGTGGAACGGCGGCTGCGGGGCGATAATATGCTGGTAGGATGTGCAGATATTGATGAGTTACAGAAGCATGCTGGGACGATCCCCCGGTTTGCCTCTGAGCCGATTGTTTTTGAAGATACCACCTGTTTTCAGCTAGGGGTCGAGTTAGATAATTCAGCCAGAGAGGCTCTACTGCCAAGCGGATTGCACCCCACCATCCCTGCCAGTATGGTTGTACAGGTATTTAATGTGAGGCAATCAATCTGGGGCGCATTTCTACTCGCTGTGACTCGGGTGTCCTGCCGCAGTGGCGTGCGCGCGCGTGGTTTTACGCTCGGTGCTAAGGTGACGACGGCAGGTGCTCGCAAAGGCCTGGAAAGCACTCTGGGATTGTCTGCCGGATTAGCAGACATTGAATTACAGGAAACATATGCGCAGACCCGGGTCGGCGTGGCTCTGTCTGGCATCCAGATTCTTGAGGTTCAGGCTCTGGATCCGGAGCCCTTATCTACCAGTGATCTCCAATTTACCGGTACTCTCAATCTTGCCAACACACCCAAGGGGTTACGTCTTGTGCAAGTTGAAACTGTTCCCCAGCTTAGCCGGGTTGAAAGATTGCAATCGTCCTTTAGCGCTTTTCACGGTGAAAGCTGGGGAAGTCCGCTGCTGCAACCCAGGCAGGTAATTGCATCTACTATTTCCAGGGGTGATTTTTTGATGCCACCCATTCGATTTGTATGTAAACCAGATGAATTGGCGTTTACAGGTACGGAATCAGTGACATGAACGTTATGACAGGCAAGGTTGCCCTGGTGACAGGTGCTGGTAGGGGGATTGGCCAGGCGACCGCCATTCGCCTCGCCAGGGAAGGTGTGCGATTAATAGTCAATGACCTGGATGCAGCCGAGCTTGAAACCACCCTCAATACCATTGCCTCGATAGATGGTCATGCGACTGGATTTGTCGGTGATGTTTGTGACCCTGCCACTGCGGATGACCTGATTCAGGTTTGCTTATCGACGTATAACCAGATCGATATCATTGTTAATAATGCAGGTTATATCTGGAATGGAGCAATGCATAACCATACTGATGAGCAATGGCAGGCGATGCTTGAGATTCATGCAACGGCACCTTTTCGTATTCTACGGGCTTTTTCTGAATGGCTAAGGCCAGTAGCAAAGGCAGAGATAGCCAGTCACGGCAGGGCAGTCGGCCGGAAGGTCGTTAATGTCTCGTCGGTCAGTGGCACCACGGGCAGCGCCACCCAGATTGCCTACGCCACAGGCAAAGCAGCGGTAGTTGGACTCACTAAAACCCTGGCTAAGGAATGGGGTAGGTACAATGTTACCGTTAATGCGGTTGCTTTTGGCCATATCGAAACTCGCCTTACCCAGCCTTTTGATCAGGAACCTCCGGCAATCGATGTGATGGGCCGAAAACATAAGGTTGGTCTGGCAGCAGCACAGATTAAAGCCATGCATAAAACAGTACCTCTGGGCAGGCCTGGAACGGTGCAAGAAGCTGCTGGTGCTATCTATCTGTTGTGTACGCCGGATGCTGATTATATTACTGGAGAAGTGCTGACCTGCTCGGGTGGAGCCTGAGTGATGGTTGGCGCCGCATCAGAGTGCTAAAAAGAAATCTACAGGGGTTCAGGTTGTGAAGCGATCAGCTCGATACTAGTCCTGCCCTGTCTGGTTCGGGACTCAGCGTCGCTCAGTGGCCATTGCTAAAATCAGCAGCGCTTGGCTGGCATAGGGGTGCCAGAAGGATTCCACAGATCTACAATTGAGGTTAGTATGAAAGCATCATTTAATCCAGCTAGTACGCAGAGCGGAGAGGCTGGTCAAAGTGCTCACCGTCAGCATCTAGAGCATTCAGAACGCCTAAAGGAGGCGCTTTATGAGGTGACTGACAAGGCCTGGTCCTATGTTGGTAATGGCTTATCGAATCAATCTTTTATTGAAGGCCCTGAAGGCCTGATTGCGATTGACACAGGTGAGAGCATTGAAGAGATGCAACAGGCCCTTGAGGTTATCAGGACCAAGACGCAGGCACCTGTGGTTGCATGCATTTACACCCATTTTCATTATATTGGTGGTACCCAGGCTATTCTGGCAGAGACTGGTTCATCAGACTTGCCAATTTACGGGCATGCTGGTATTGCCGCTAATATAGAGCGATTTGGCGGTGAAGTGGGCCCACGTGGCTCAAGGGGGATGGTGCACCAGTTCGGGATATCATTACCTGGAGAGGGTGCCGATGGCCTGGTGAATATTGGTCTGGGTCGCTTCTATCGTAATCCTGAGCATGCGCCTTTTACGCCTGGTTATATACCCGTTAGTATTGCCTTTAACGCGCCTTTTAAAACTCGCATAGCGGGTCTTGCAGTGGAATTTTATCCGGCGCCTAGCGATGCCACCGATTCTGTCTCCATTTGGTTTCCTGAGTTGAAAATTGCGGTTAATAATTTGCTTTGGCCGGCTTTGTTTAATATTTTTGCCATCCGGGGGGAAGAGTACCGGGATCCTCGAGTATTGCTCAAAGGACTGGACCAGTTACTTGATTTCAACGCAGAACACCAGATAGCCGCGCACGGTCCGCCGCTGAGTGGCCAAAAACTGATATCGGATACGATTACTCGATACCGAGATGCCATCCAGTTTATTTTTGATCAGACGGTAAGAGGAGCCAATCGAGGGTTGACGCTTGACGAGTTGATTGGGGCGGTTTCTCTTCCAGAATTGTTTCAATCAGATTTCCATACCCAACAGTTGTATGGCCTGGTTGAGCATCATGTTCGGCAGATTTATACCGGTCTATTTGGTTGGTTTGATGAAGATGAAAGTAAACTGTTCTCTACGCCACAACCCGAGAAGGCTGCAAAGATGATTAAGGCATTTGGAGGCCTTGATGCGGGTCGGAAGATTTGTGATGAAGCCCTTGAGAAAAAAGATTATCGGTGGTCAATTGAGGTGGCCAGTCAACTAGTGAAGAGCCAGTCCAATGCAGCTGAGGAAGACCGGTTACGGCTGGCTTCGGGTTTAAAAGGTGTGGCGTATTCCACCCCCTCGGCTAATGCTCGTAATTGGTGTTTGACCCGGGCACTTGAACTCGAGGGCCAGCTTGATCTTTCAAGGTTCAGGGTTCATCGCTTCCGAGAGCGAGAGATTCTTTCCAGCAATGCAGGTAGATGGGTTGCTGTGCTAAAGGTGCTTCTGGACCCTGGCCGGGCGGCTGGCAAGGCTGGAAGCATCGGATTTGAATTCAGTGATGGTAGCAGCGGCGGGCTATGGATTCGTAACCAGGTCGCCGTGCCCTGTACCCTGGACCGCTGCGACTGGGTGCTTCAGGCTGAGCATGGTGACTGGGCTAAATTATTGGCTGGCAAAATGAATCTCTCTGAGTTTCTGCTGGCCTGTGGTGGCTTAACGGACCAGGGCAGGTCGGCGGCACGATCACTGTTAGGTTGTTTTGATTTGCCAGGGTTTTCAAGTTGAGGTGGTGCTATGTCTGATTTGCCAAGATCAGCCAACCCGTTTAAAGGCAAGATCGAAAGGCTGATGGCTGAGGCAGAGCCTTCCCGGTTGGCGTTGTCGCAACCGGCTAAAGGTAAACCTAACGTTCTCCTGGTGATGCTCGATGATGTTGGGTTTGGTAGTTGCAGTACTTTCGGTGGACCAATACCGACTCCTGGGGTAGACCGTATTGCAGCCGCTGGCCTCAAGTACAATCAGTTTCATACCACGGCACTTTGTTCGCCAACCCGGGCTGCGCTGCTGACAGGTCGGAACCACCATAGTGTTCACATGGGTGGCATTACCGAAATAGCCAATAGCTTTCCGGCCTATGACAGTGCTATCCCGTTGGAAACTGCAACCATCGCAGAGATTTTGAAATTAAGCGGTTTCTCTACTGGCTGCTTCGGAAAATGGCATTTAACGCCGAGCTGGGAGCAGAGCCCAGCAGGTCCTTTTGATCGTTGGCCAACCGGAATGGGCTTTGAACGTTTCTATGGGATTATTGGCGCCGAGGCCAGTCATTGGGAGCCGCCGGTCTATGATCAGACCACGCCGGTGCAACCGCATTTGGATCGGCCCGACTATCATCTAAGCGAGGATCTCGCTGACCAGGCCATCAACTGGATCAAACGTCAAAAGGCCTCCGCTCCTGATAAACCTTTCTTCTGTTATTTTGCCCCTGCTGCAGTCCACGCGCCGCACCATGTGCCTGAGGAGTGGATTAAGCCGTTTGAAGGTATGTTTGATCAGGGCTGGGACACACTTCGTGATGAAATCTATAGTCGCCAGCTCGCTTCGGGCGTCATACCCCCGGAGACTGGATTAACCTTGCGACCAGAGCAAATCCCCAGCTGGAATGATTATCCGGATCGATATAAGCCTGTTGCTAGTCGTTTGATGGAGGTTTTCGCAGGGTTCCTTGCACATACCGATGCTCAGGTTAATCGATTGCTGACTGTTCTGGACGAAATAAACCAGTTCGATAATACCCTGGTTATTTATCTCACCGGAGATAACGGTGCCTCTGCTGAAGGCACAGTGCATGGTGCCTGGAGTGCACCATCATTTCAGAATGGGGTGCATGAGGATCCCGAGTGGTTGCTGGAACATATGGCCGATTTTGGTACCTCGCGCTGTGAGAATCACTTTAATGTGGGTTGGGCCTGGGCTCTGGACTCTCCATTTCAGTGGATGAAGCAGGTTGCCTCACATTTTGGCGGTACGCGTAATGCCCTGGCAGTTTCATGGCCATCTGGTATTACCGGCAAAGATGAGCTGCGTAGTCATTTCCACCATGTCATCGATTTATTTCCAACCATCCTTGATGTCGTGGAGATTGAAACCCCGAGCAAGGTGAATGGCATCAATCAGAAGCCGGTGCAAGGCACCAGCATGGTTTACAGCTTTCAGGACAAAAGCTCAGTCAGTCGCAGGAAAACCCAATATTTTGAGATTTTGGGGAACCGAGGCATCTATCACGATGGCTGGATGGCATCTTGCTTTCACGGACGCCTTCCCTGGATAAGATTTGCAGGCTATGAATTTGATGGTCCACAGGAGGTATGGGAACTTTATAATATTGAGGAAGATTTTTCTCAGGCTAATGACCTGGCTGCATTGCAACCAGAGCTATTAGCCGAATTGCAGGCTTTGTTTGCCGAAGAGGCAGAACGTTACGGTGTTTATCCCTTGAGAGATGCTTCTGCAAGACGAGGTGGCGAGTTTGCTGTACCGCATTCATTGGACGGCTATCGGCAGATGACTTACAGCCGGGAACACGTGCGAATGCCTGAGCACTCTATTATCAATTTAAAAAATACTTCCTATGCGATTACTGCTGAGGTGATTATCCCTTCGCAGCACTGTCAGGGCGTTATCGCCTGTCAGGGCGGTAATATGGGTGGGTGGAGCCTGTATGTTGACCAGGCAGGTCTTGCCAGTTTCGTTTATAACTGGTTTGGTCATGAATTTACCTTATTACAAGATACATCTGCACTGCTCCCGGGTAGTTGTAAACTGGAGGTGATTTACCGGCATGGTGGTGATTTTGGCGGAGGAGGCGAAGCTGTTCTTCAGGTTAATGGCCAGGAGGTGCATCAGAACGTGATTCCAAGAACAGTTCCGGTCATCTTTTCAATGAGCGGAGAAACCTTTGATGTTGGCGTAGATACGGGTTCTCCAGTGGGTCACTACCCGCATACTTTCTCGTTTAACGGTGAGATACAGGCCGTAACACTAAAACGGTTAACTGAACCTAGCGAAGCCGTAAAAAAGGCAGAAAGGAAAGGCCATTTTCAGGCAAGTTTGAGCAGCCAGTAAAGATTAACGGTACTTCCTGAAGAAAAGCCTTAAATCTTCAGAAAGTAATTCAGGTTGCTCCAAAGCTGCAAAATGACCGCCCTTAGGTTGCTCGGTCCAATGCTGGATGTTGTACAGTTCACTCGCCCAGGCTCGAGGAGGAAGGTAGAGCTCCCCCGGAAACATCGCGTGCCCGGTGGGTGTTTCGATTGGGCCGCCGGCAGACAGATCTGATTTGGTATGAGCGGATTCAAAATAAAGGCGCATAGAAGAGGTAATGGACTGGCTGACCCAGTAGATCATGATGTTGGTCAATAATTCATCTTTAGAAATGACTGACTCGATATCGCCATTACAGTCCATCCAGTGCTGGAATTTTTCAGTGATCCAGGCAGCCAGGCCGACCGGAGAGTCATTGAGACTAAAGCCAAGCGTCTGCGGTTTAGTACTTTGGATCGCCTGGTAGCCGGCTCCTTCCTTCATGCGGGCCCGGCTGGTTGCAAGACGTTTCTTTTCTTTATCGGTGACGCCGTCAAAGGGGTCTGCTTTAGCGCTGGGATAGGGCGCAAAAATCAGGGTAAGATGCATGGCCTTGACCGCCTGGGGGGCTAACCGGGCAGTCCAGGAACTGACCGCTGAACCCCAGTCGCCACCCTGTACAACGTATTGCGGGTAGCCCAGTTGCTGCATTAATTCAATATGCTGTAACGCCACTTGTTTCTGATCAAAGCCTTCCGAAGTGGGTGCCTCAGAGAATCCATAGCCTGCCAGTGAAGGACAGATCAAGTGAAATGCGTCGCTGCTATCACCACCAAAACGTTCGGGTTGGGTCAGCATGGGAATAATCTTGGTGAATTCGCTAATCGAGCCTGGCCAGCCGTGAGTCATGAGTAGCGGCATGGCATCATCATGACTTGACCTTTGATGAATGAAGTGTAGCTTTTTGCCGTGAACAGAGGCAATAAACTGGTCAAACTGATTCAGCCTCGCTTCTTGTTCTCTCCAGTTGAAACGATGCTGCCAGTACTCAACTAGAGTCTTAAGGTAGTTTGAATCCGTGCCATAGAGCCAGGGGCTGCCGATCTGATCCGGCCAGCGAGTATGGGCCAGGCGATAATCAAGGTCTTTGAGAACGGCAGTGTCGACATTAATAGAAAACGGCTCAATCATTTTTAGGTTCCTGCTCGATTTATAGGATTATCTTGTTTACAAGCTCATTTACAAGTCTATTTGCAAAGCGGGCTTGGATCTGCAGTAATGATGTCCATCGATGGATAAGAGATCGTGACTATGCATAAGTTATTTTCAATTACTCTGTTTTACGGTATTTCCCAGTTGGGTATGGCCGAGAACGAGCCATCAGCTGTGTTTAGTGCCGACGATGTTTTCAACCTTGAATATGTTGATGCAGTTCAAGTTGCTCCCGACGGTAAAAGCGTTCTATATCGACGGAAAAGTAACGATATCATGACTGACTCGACGGGTAGTTCCATCTGGATGGTCGATTTGGCTGCTGCTTCTCATCGCCCTTTGCTGACCGACTATGCCAATTACAGTTGGGCGACGTGGTCGCCTGACGGATCGCGTATCGCTTATGTCGTTACAGATGATAGCAGGGCACAGATACAGGTTTACTGGCTTGATACGGGCCGGTCTGCAGTGGTCGCGAGCGTTGCAAAAAAGCCTGCTGATCTAAGCTGGTCCCCGGATAATTTATCCCTGGCTTTTACCATGAAAGTACCGATTAAAGCCACGCCACTTGTCAAGCCTAGGATTAAACCTGAACATGCCTCCTGGGCCGAACCGGCCAAGGTGATTTCAAGCGTGCGTTATCAATTTGATGGCCGTGGTATTGTTGCGCCAGAATCCAGGCAGATATTTATTGTACCCGCAGAGGGTGGGACGCCACGACAATTAACGCAGGGTGCGTACCAGCATGGCGGGCCTTTATCCTGGACAACTAACAGTCGTAGTGTCTTGTTTTCTGCAAACAGGCACAAAAACTGGGAATTAGAAACCATTGAGAGTGATTTGTTTCTGGTTGATACAAAGAGCTTGGAATTGACCCAGGTGACCAATGACCCAGGTGCTGAATCGGCGGGTAGGTTTTCGCCCGATGGTGGATCTATTGTCTATATATCAGAGGAAAACAAACCGCTCGCTTATCGGCATCGACGACTGAAGGTTCTCTCTTTAGAGGAGTCGACGGTCCAGGTGCTCCTGGGTGAAGCGGACTTTTCTGTCAGTTCCGCCTTATGGAGCGATGCAGGTCGTACTATCAGTTTTCAGTATGACCAGAAAGGTAGGAGGAAAATTGGCAGCGTCGATCTCCGCAACCGGTTCAAGGAGATCAGCGACCAGGTCGGCGGTACTTCGCTGGGTAGACCCTATTTGAGTGGCGGTTTTCACTATAGTAATGGTACCTATGCTTTTTCCCTGGCAGATGAGGGTATGCCAGCTGAACTGGGTGTTATCCAAGGCGGCTCCAGCCGGAAAATGACGTCTTTAAATGAGGATGTGTTAGGGCATAAAACCCTGGCAAAGGTAACGCCTGTAACTTACCTTTCCTCTTTGGATAACCAGGTGATCCATGGCTGGTATCTGACTCCGCCAGATTTTGACCCAACCCAGAAGTACCCGCTGATTCTGGAAATCCATGGTGGGCCGCATAGTGCTTATGGCAACTTCTTTTCAGCGGAATTGCAACTGTTGGCGGCACAGGGGTACATCGTGTTTTATGATAACTATAGGGGTAGCACCTCTTATGGGGCTAAGTTTGCCAGCCTGTTGCAATACAAATATGCAAGCAGGGATGATTTTACTGATCACATGAGCGGAATTGATGAGATGGTCAAGCTTGGTTTTGTTGATGAAAATAACCTGTTCGTTGCCGGTGGCTCAGCAGGCGGCATTGGTGCTGCTTTTGCTATCGGTTTAACGAATCGGTTTAACGCAGCTGTAGCAGCAAAACCGGTGATAAACTGGATCAGTAAGACGCTGACTGCAGATTCCTCGGTTTACCAGATTCGTCATCAGTTTCCAGGCATGCCCTGGCAGCACCTGGACCATTACTGGTCTCGATCTCCTTTATCGCAGATGGCCTCGATAACCACTCCAACCATGATATTAACCGGGGAATTAGATCGACGTACACCGATATCAGAATCAGAACAATTCTACCAGGCGCTTAAACTCAAGGGTGTTGATAGTGTCATGGTGCGCTTGCCTGATTCTTCGCATGGCATAGCAGCCAGGCCTTCACGGCTTATTGCAAAAGTGGATTACATACTGGCATGGTTTGAACGTTACCGAAAATCTGCTCCTGGGTTGCCAGACTAACAGGATGCTGTAAAGTGAAATAAACCGGCATGGAGAAGACCCGATGGCAATACAATTTCATAATCCGTTAGGCGTGTCAGCAGTTGCAGAGACGGCTTACGAGCTGAGTATTTCGCTCGATGCAGACTCTACCGCTAGCATAGGTTTACTGGCAAATGGTTTCCCGGACTCGGATGAGTTCCTTGGCCTGCTAGAGGCATCGCTATTGAAATTCAGTCCTGGATTGACAATACACCGATATAATAAAGGCAATGCCTCGATCCCAGCAGGTGATGGATTGCTGGCAAGTATCTCTGAGGATTGCCAGGCACTGGTAACGGCTTATGGGCATTGAGGCAGTTGTACAACCGGCACCGTGCGTGACGGCATAGCAACTGCAAGAAATGGCATTCCGGCTATTGCTTTGGTAACCGAAGCCTTCTGGCCGCAGGGGGATTTTGTTGCCCATTCACTGGGAATGCCGAGTTTTCCCAGAGTTCAGCTACCCCATCCAGTAGCAGGTAGTGGCCTGGTCAACATGCGGGCGATTGCTGAACAAATGACGCCGAAAATTATTGAGGCATTTGCAGCGTGACTGACTTTTTATCAGCACCTGATGAAGCCGCAGCACTAGAGCAATTGCATGCCTGCCATTGCACAGACGGACTGCCCGTGGTTATCCCGACTGATGAACGGGTACAAAGGATGATTTTGCAGTCTAATCTGGCGGGTGATCTGCAGTTAGGGGTAATGGGACCAGCAGGTAATGCCGCAACGGTGGAAAAAATTGCCGTATCCGCCGTAATGGCAGGCTGTCTGCCTGATTATATGCCCATTGTTATAGCTGCGGTCCAGGCCATATTAAGGCCTGAGTTTGACCTCACGGAAATGCAAGCTACCACGCACTGTACGGCACCACTACTGATAGTTAATGGGCCGGCCAGGGTGGAGTGTGGACCGGTGTCGAGTGGTTTTGGTGCATTGGGACCGGGACATCGCGCCAATGCCAGTATAGGCAGAGCCTTGCGTCTGGCCATGATTAATATCGGTGGAGGCAGGCCAGGAACGTCCGATATGGCTCTGCTAGGTCATCCCGGTAAGTTCACTTATTGTCTGGCTGAAGATGAGCAATCAAGCCCATTTGAACCTCTGCATGTCAGTCGAGGCTTTGCAGAACAGGATAGTGTCGTCACTGTTGTTGGCGCTGAAGCGCCTCATTCGGTGATGTTCAGTGGTAATGCCGACCTGCCAGATAATGCGTCACGGCTGTTAGATGTTCTTGCCATTGGACTCACCAATGCAGCGACCAATAATGCAGTGCTTGGAGGCGGTGCTGCGACCGTGGTACTCAACCCGGAGCATGCACTTATTTTAGCCGGTGCCGGTTTAACCAGGGAGCAGATTTGTGCAGAGTTGTATCAGCGGTGCTACTTTCAGATGCCAGCAGACAATCCGTTCAGACCAATTAAGAGTGGTAAAAAATCTTCTGGCCGGAGTAAACGGTATTGCTTTAACTCTCCGGAACAGATTTTGTTGTTGATGGCCGGTGGCAGTGGTCTTTATTCGATGGTGATGCCTTCCTGGTGCGCTGGAGGCCATAAGAATTCGGCTGTCAGTATTGGCTTTGATGCCAATCCCTACTGCGAAATTCCAGCCTTTCCAGCCTCATCATAAACCCATATAAGGCGACTGCCGTTCCGCAACAGTGGTTTTCAGGGGTTTTTTCCCCCACAACCCTATTTTTAAAGGTTTAAAAATAAGGTCCAGAGAAGAGGCCATACTCGATTGCCTTTGATTAGACGGGTAGATCAATAGGGTATTGCTTAGGCTCCCATCGACTGGCTTATTTGCGACTTTAATGGGAAATTTCTTTGTAGAGGTTGAAGCCGGCTACGGAGCGAAGTGTGGTGGCTTCATTTTCAGCAATCTGTCCAGCCAAAAAGTTGCCATGGCGATCAGACCGGCAATGAACGTCAATACCATAAGACCCAATTGAAAGTCACCGGTAAGGTCATACAGCAATCCCAACCCTAATGGACCGAATACACCGCCAATCTCCGCAGCAGTAAAGAACAGGCCGCTGGCGATCCCGGCATACTTGTCATCAATACCAGGAATTTCCACTAATATCAGGATAAGTATGGTCATGATGCTATAGCGAACGATGCCTTGTAGGAGCAGGCCGGTGGTGAGGAGAGGACTGGACTGAAACAGGAGAAGATAGCTGGCAAGTGCTGAACAGAGGCAGAGACAGAACAGAATCTTGAAACGGCGACGGGGTGTCGCCAGTCGAGGTATTGTCAGTGAGCCCAGGATACCTATCGCTGTTGGGATAGCAGCCCAGTATCCTGCTTCAATCAGACTCATGCCGGTTAGCTTCAGCAGTTCTGGGAGCCAATTGTTAAGGGCATGATTGATAGTAAAGATGCCAAGGCTCATTAACAGTAGCAACCGAACTGCCGGTAGTTTAATCAAGGCCAGGAAAACCGTCGTCTGCTTTGGTTTGATCGGGCCTGTCGTCTCGATCTGCGTTGTTTGTAACTGTAAGCCTGATGCAATAACAAACCAGAACAGGGCCGTTACTGAGCAGAAGCCGGCGATGGCGAGCATGAGGTTCTGCCATGAGCCCAAGCTGGGCAGTAATACGGAATGGGTTAAGGTAAGGGATACTATTGCACCGATAGCTGGACCGGTCATATAAATGCCCATTGCCAGTCCTCTGGATGGGCCGGAGAACCAACGGGTGATGAGCTTGGGTGCACCTGCTGAGATAATCGGTCCGCCGATTCCAAAAATCATGACTGCACAGATCATGGACAAGTAATCAGTGGAGAATGCGCGTGCCAGCGATGATAAGGCGATAATGAGCGTTCCCAGCGTTAATGCAGTTCTTGGACTGATGCGATCCAGTAAGAATCCGCTGGGGATGGCAAACACGATAAAGGTCAGTTGCCAGGCACCCAGGATACTACCCATGGCGGTATGGGATATATTCAAGTCTGCTTCAATGAAGGTGATTAATGGCGCCAGGCTGGTCGCAGTCAACCCAAAGGCCATATAGATAAACCAGATAGCAACTAATAGAATCCAGCGATAAATCTTCGAGTCCTCGGTTTATTTGGGCCACTCGACTCTATCATAGAACGTCTCTGCAGGTTTGATTTGACCTAATCAGAAACGTGCTATGGTTGAGTCCGGTCAAATGGGCTTTTAGTGTGCTCCAGGGTGTTTTTTACGGTTGGAAAATTGTTGCTGCATTGTTCGTGATTATGGCATTCAGTTCCGGACTGGGATTCTATAATCACTCGATACTGTTGCAGGCCTTAGCTTCGGATAGCCAGTTCTCGGTAGAACAAGCATCCTTTGCGGTTTCAGTCTTCTTTATCGTCAGTGGCTTGGCAGGATTACTGATGGCGCCGCTTCTTGATCGAATCGATATACGCTGGATCATGATCTCCGGTACCCTGCTGGCGGCTTTGGGATTGCAGCGGATGGGTTCCGTGCAGACTGTCCTTGAGCTTTATCTAGTCTATATGCTGTTTGGTTTTGGTTTTTCTGCTACCAGCCTGTTACCGACGACAACATTACTGGCCAGGTGGTTTGTTGTGCATCGAGCTAGGGCATTATCAATTGCATCTACTGGGTTATCGGTCGGCGGCATCTTGATTACTCCGGCGAGCGCAGTGTTAATTCAGGAAGTAGGTTTAGCGCAGGCGTCAAATTGGCTGGCAGGGCTTTATCTTATCGGCGTGATACCGATTAGCATCTGGATACTTAGACCTTCTCCGGCATCGATGCAATTGATGCCGGATGGTGCAAACTGGACTGGCAATCAACCGGCAACGGACGGCGTTGGTTTTCAAGCTGCGATCAGAGATTTGTTTTTCTGGGGATTAAATCTGACCTATATTTTTGTCATGGTGGCTCAAGTAGGAGGAATTTCTCATCAATATGGTTTAATTGCAGAGCGGCTACCCGTGCATATTGCACCGGTTGCAATCGCAATAATGCCTGCTTTTAGTATCTTTGGTCGGTTGGCAGGTGGGTTTGTCCTGCAATATTTCCCTACTTCGATGTTCACCTTGTCTATGATGCTGGTGCAAGCAATAGCCTTGTTGGTCCTGGCGCTGAGTTACCAGATTATATGGATTTTCGCAGCTTTGGCTGTTCTCGGCATTGCGGTAGGAAATCTGCTCATGCTGCAACCTTTGATTGTTGCTGAACGCTATGGCACCCGAGATTACAGTCGGCTATTCTCATGGGCCAATTTATTTACAGTAGTAGGCGTTGCCATTGGACCGGGTTTGCTGGGTTGGTTGTATTCGTTATCCTCTTCCTATGAGCTTCCTTACCTGCTAGCGGCAGGTTCAGGCTTTATTGCGATTGGATTGTATTTAGGCAGTCTTTATCTGGGCAAGACCCGGTTAGCCCTCCGAGCGGATTAGAAACACAGGATTAGTGTAAAACCACAGATCTGACCAGGGATCTTCTCCAGGTCGATCCTGACTGGGTTCGAATTCGGCGTGGTTTGAACCCCGTATTCTGAAATAGGTCGAACCGGAGATGGGTATTTTTAGTGAAACTGAAATATAGCCTTGTTCATCGACCTGCCAATCATCAGCAAAAAAACGGGCGATGACCTTGGTTGACGGATTATGATTGAGGGGATTTTGCTGTTTACCAGAGATGAGACCCTGGATGACATCAAAGTGATTCAAGCTGGCCAGTCTGCCTGCAAAGTTGGTACCCTCGGGATCTTTAACCTTGATCGATAGTTCAATGGATTGGACACCGTCGTAAAAGAGCGTTTCGCCGATCCCGGCACTGTTGGTTGTAGTTCGTGCTGTGACGAAAATTTCTGATATTAGATCACCGGTGGTAACAAATATTTTCCCCGAACGAAGCGACTCGATAATGCTGGGATAGGTTTTT
>JABIZD010000165.1 GCA_018666555.1 Gammaproteobacteria bacterium | reverse complement strand
GCTTGAAAAATAAGAGCCATCAGCTAAGCTTGCGACATAAGAGCCATCAGCTGGGCTTGAAAAATAAGAGCCATCAGCTAAGCTTGCGACATAAGAGCCATCAGCTGGGCTTGAAAAATAAGAGCCATCAGCTAAGCTTGCGACATAAGAGCCATCAGCTGGGCTTGACTAGATTAAAGCCACTTATTTTAATTCGGAGCTGAAAATCGCCTTATCAGGCCTTCTTCTCAGGAGTCCAACTGCATCTTATTGCTACCTAAAACAAACTGTTAGTAATAACGTCAGTACTGATCAGGAAAACAAGTGCTTGCGAAACCTGGCATGCAAAACAAACTAAACTCTGGCACTCCAGCAGAGAAAATTCAGCCTACTGCTAGCCGCTTCTATCCAAAACTTTATTCAACCTGCCAGGTATGACCTTGTCTCAACAGGTCATTTAAGTCAGCAATACCCTTCTTTGCCCTTACCACTTCGATCTGCTGTCGCACCGCATTGACGTAGGACTGTTCAGGGTTACAGTAGAGTACACCGATAGCCTCAGGGAAATCTGGCGTTCTTAATTCTGCCAGCATATTGGCCAGGGGCCTGTTGGTTTCATCATGTACCATAATGTCACTTTCAGTGACCCCATCCTCTCCAAGGGTAACCACTTCCAACCCCAACATCTGGATATTAAGTCGCAGGCCTTTCTGATTATCAACACCAAATAACAAGGGCTTACCATGCTCCACTACCAGGCGGGTTTCTGCGGCCCTCTTCTTGTCCTTAACATAATCAAATATACCATCGTTATACACTGGACAATTCTGGTAAATCTCCACAAAAGAGGCCCCTTTATGCTCGTGAGCACGCTTCAATAAGGGGGTCATATGCTTGGTTTCCGTGTCTATGGTACGAGCAACAAAGCGTGCGCCAGACCCCATCGCAAAGGAACATGGATTAAGTGGTTTATCCAGAGAGCCATCCGGGGTCGAGGGCGAATGTGTACCAAGCTGTGACGTCGGAGAATACTGCCCTTTAGTCAAGCCATAAATTTCGTTATTAAACAGCAAAATCTGTAAATCCACATTCCTGCGCAAGACATGCAGCATGTGATTACCACCAATACTCAATCCATCTCCATCGCCTGTGATTAACCAGACATCCAACTCGGGATTGGCTAGTTTTACACCGGTCGCAATCGCCGGAGCTCTTCCATGAATAGTATGAAAACCATAGGTATTCATATAATAGGGAAACCTTGACGAGCAGCCAATACCGGACACAAAAACTATTTTTTCCTTGGGAACGCCAAGTTCTGGCATCAACTTCTGAACGCATTTCAATATTGCATAATCGCCACAGCCAGGACACCATCTAACTTCCTGGTCGGTAGCAAAATCTTTGAGCGTTAACTTCTCCGGCGCATTCATTTAACTTCTCCCAGCAAAGAATGAATTCCTTCTACCAATTCCCTAATTTTAAAAGGTTGTCCTGAAATTTTGTTGAGTTGCTCTGCATCAATTAAATATTTTGATCTCAGAACATTGACTAATTGCCCGGTATTCAATTCTGGCACCAGGATCTTTTTGTAGCCTTTCAATAATTCACCCAAATTACCCGGCATTGGTAACAGATATCTTATATGGATATGGCTTACATCTGCCCCTCTAGCACGACATCGTTTTACTGCCTGGTGAATCGCTCCATAGGTCGAGCCCCATCCGACCACCACCAGCTCGCCTTGGGCATTTCCAAGACTCACCTCCTGATTGGGAATAAACCGAACAATGCCATCAATTTTGGCCTTGCGCACATCGGTCATCTTCTGATGATTATCAGCATCGTAGGAAATATCACCTGTTTCGAAATCTTTTTCGATACCCCCTATGCGGTGCTCTAACCCCGGAGTCCCTGGCTTTGCCCAGACTCGTGCGAGGGTATCCTCATCTCTGTTGGCTGGAGAAAATCCTTCAGGGTTGGTTTCATGGACCACTTTAAAACTATCATAGTCATTCAAATCCGGGATTATCCAAGGTTCTGAGGCATTAGCCAGATAACCATCACTCAATAAAAGTACCGGTGTGCTGAACTTAGTTGCCAGGCGGACCGCTTCTATCGCCACATCAAAACAATTACCCGGGGTAGACGATGCAATCACTGGCAAAGTTGTATCAGCATGTCTTCCATATAAAGCCTGGTTTAAATCCGATTGCTCCGTTTTAGTGGGCAAGCCAGTTGAAGGCCCGCCTCTCTGCGTACTGACGATCACCATGGGCAGTTCTGTAGCACAAGCCAATGAAATTGCTTCCCCTTTCAACGAAATTCCAGGACCAGAGGAGGAGGTAATACCTAGAGAACCGGCAAAAGAGGCTCCAATCGCGGCACAAGCAGCCGCAATTTCATCTTCAGCCTGGAAGGTAACAACATCGAACTCTTTATGAGCTGATAGCGTATGCAGGAGCGACGAAGCAGGTGTGATAGGGTACGAGGCAAAAGTCAACGATATATCTGCAAGCTGCCCCCCGGCAATCAATCCAAAAGCAAGCGCCTCTGAGCCAGTCGTATTTCTATACAGACCTTTTTCTACTTCTGCCTTCTGAATTTTATACACTTCTACGCCTGAAGGCAGTTCTGCTGTCTCTGCGTAGCTATGACCCGCATTCAGGGCCGCGATATTGGCTTTGGCAATATCCTGTTTAAGCGCAAATTTAGTATTGAGATTATCTATAGTTATCTGTTTATCGCGATCAAATAGCCACATGACCAGA
Organism: Gammaproteobacteria bacterium; assembly: GCA_018666555.1. Lineage (GTDB taxonomy): Bacteria > Pseudomonadota > Gammaproteobacteria > Pseudomonadales > Azotimanducaceae > UBA9926. The sequence goes on along the minus strand of JABIZD010000165.1, from coordinate 1,167 downwards.
CCCAGGGTCCACATGTTCTTACAACGAACGGCGAATTTGTGCGATAAGCCAAAGGGTTCTACTGATCTGATCACCTGTTTGGTTATATCGATACTAATCAAACGATAAGCATCCAAACTACCATCTTCGAGCGGATTAGACGTGTACCCGGCCCGGCTCAGGTTCCGGCTGGTAAACGCATCCTGATCAGCAATGATCATTCCACCCACCAGCAAGTCCTTAAGATTAGTTATCAGTGCTGCCGGATTCATTACCACCAGGACATCAACATCATCGCCAGCCGTCGTTACCTCATCGGACCCGAAATAGATTTGAAAGGCAGAAACGCCGAAGGTCGCCCCCGCTGGTGCGCGTATTTCAGCAGGAAAATCCGGAAAGGTTGCTAGGTCATTGCCATGCAGGGCTGTTGCTTCTGTAAAATTGCTCCCGGTTAATTGCATCCCATCACCTGAGTCACCGGCAAATCGAACCACTACCGATGAAAAACTGGAATCAGGATCCTCGCTAACTGGAATACTTTCAACAACTGCCATGATGGTCCTCTTCTAAACTTATTAGCTGGTGGCTATGATTCTAACGACCTAAATCTTTCATGATTTCATTCAATTAGTCTTGCACCTTATCTTGCTGCCAGACCGTTAAATGTTTCTTTTCTCAGACAATCTCAAACTTTAATTGACTTCACGAATTTACAGTGCTTCATGCCCGCAAGAAACCTAAAATAGTCAGCTCTCAAATGATCAACTACTAGGTGGGTAGTGATCTGTCTGTTCCCTTCTATTCTCAGGCCTCGGCCTAAAAAGTCTCTTTCCAGAGCCGCTTTTCAGAGCCGCTTTCCAAAGCCTCAATCAGTCGCCTCAGCATTCGTATCTTACCGCGCGAGTATAGCCGAGGAAATAAGGCTTTAACAGTAATTCTATGTAAGAATTTATGCAATTTCATTCAAAATTCAGAGGAATCCCTACCGGCAATTATTCAAGGTCTGTCCCTTGCAGCTAGCAGCGTCCTGAGCGCGACCTGAACAGGCGTCTTTCAGACCATCGCTTCAATCAAAAAAGGCCCTGATTGCTCCAGACTCCGACTCAATGCGGCTGAAAAACTCTCACAGCTGTCTGCACGACAACCCGGGACCCCCATACTTCCAGCCAGACTGACAAAGTCAATCTC
>JABIZD010000035.1 GCA_018666555.1 Gammaproteobacteria bacterium | reverse complement strand
TCGGCATTAACGGTGCCAGCGAATAGCGAAACAAGGAAAAAGCAGGTAATAAAACGCAACATATTCTTCATAACAACTCCCAGCCTTAGGTTGATTAGATCAATTAATCTAACCGATATTTTACTGATTACAAAGACCTCGAGTTCAGGGTTAAAACGGCCCTCAGAAACCTTTTTAGCAATAACCAAGGGCTGGACGTTTACTAAAGGGTAACAAAAGCGCTACGGACACAAGCTGCATTCACAACTCAGAACAATGATTTAGGACAGAGATTTAGAACAATGCTAACGTTGCAAAAATACCGCCTTGAATTCCATCATCACCAGTGTGTCGATTAAAAATTGTGCTCGACTCTGATCATAACAGCACCAGACAAGCTAACCCTGTCCCTAACAATCTGTGTTCAAAGTGAATTAGCATGCTAAGCCCAGTCGCAATATTTACAATATCTCCACGGGACCCTTGAAACTCACGCCATTGGCAAAAAACCAGGCTTCGGTAGGGTTTGGTAAATGAATCGTCGTCCGTGCACGGAAATTCACAGTTCGTAAACGCCAGCCGTCAGGTAATAACGTCCTGTTCGAGGATACTGACGCCTTCTGCAATAGGCCGCCACCTTCTGGGCTTGCTGTTATTACCTGAATGTACTCTTTGCCATCAGGCAAGCAAAGCACGTCTACCTTCCGATCCGGCAGGAATATCAGCGAGTGATGCTTGTCGACCTTGAGCAGTTGCGGACCACCGGATATTGGTGTTTCTGCGCCGAGCGCTGGCGGGTTGGCACAGTGAACGAATTGATGACCAGCAATATCACGTTCGGAAACGGGGCCGTCTTCAGCATGGCCGGGCGAACGTCTAAAATAATGCCCATCCATTACAGCGGTGCCACTACCAACGACGATGAAACCGGACGGTAGACTAAGATTTTTCAACATCTCACCAGTCATGGGTAATCGGGATTGCCAGACAGTCTTTGAGGTTAATTCAATCACCTCTGCATGGGGTTTGTGGCAGTCAAGCATGAAGTTAATTTCTGGTATTTTCGTCATTTTGCTTTCATGGTCATAGTCACACAACCTCTGCTAACGTGCAATTTTCGTGGCTGCTAACGATTCTTCAAGGTAGGCCAATCAGTCTGAAAAGCCCTTCGGAAAGCAAACCGATTGGAAAGTAATCCAAACTATATTACTTTGAATCCCATTCCTGCCTTCTGCTGCAAACGTCTGACTAATTCATCCCCCATGGCCGAAGCAGGGGTTAAAAACCCACCGCCTGCCACCAGGTTGTCAACAGCGAGGCAAACAGCGGCTTCTGCGAGCATCTTGGAGGTTGCTCCATAGCCCGGGTCCTGATCGCCGGTAACGCTGACACGAAGGTTCTTCAATGCATCTGATGGATGCTTGCCAAGCAATTCGATACTAAAATGACCCTGCTTTCGAGCCTGTTCAGATGGTCCTTCGCCGGGGGCCGGCAACACCTTTTTCAGCAAAGCACGAGTAGGGCCCAGAGCGGCTAACAATCCCGTTAATGCGGTACCGAAAGCAACCATTAGGGCCTTTATATAGCCCCTCGCACCTGTTCCGGTAAGAATTGCTTCACTATAGCGAAATTCTCTACCGTAGGGATAATTCAACAATGCATTGCTCCGTCTGACTACCCTGGTATTGATACCTGCCATCATGAAAGGCCCTGTCCATTGTGCAAAATCAGCGTCATAAGCGGCACCCATCTGGTCATTGCCATCCAGACCACGAGGCTGATTTAGCGGATTAAGGGCATAAGGATCCTGCATTGTTTCAAAAATCGATTTATCCGTTTTCGCTTCCTCCATCATGTTCATCATACTGGCGATGGTTCCACCACTGACCCCACCAGCACTGGATACGACACGATACTTCACCTCGGAGGCCTGTACCGCATACAGTTCCGACATACGTTGCTGTAGGAAAAACACGCCCATATCTGAAGGGATACTGTCGAACCCGCAGGTATGGACTATTTTCGCGCCTGACCTTTCGGCCTCGATCTGGTACTGATCAATCATTTTACGCATCCAAGGGGTCTCACCGGTTAAATCACAACAGTGGGTACCGTATTTCACACACGCCTCCACCATGACCGAACCGTATAAAGCATAGGGTCCAACAGTAGTACAGATTACCTGCGTCCTCTGGGCGAGTTGGTAAATAGAATCTGGATCATTAACATCAGCGAGCAGTTGCGGCAATTCTTGTGAGGGAGAAATCACAGCCGCCAGGGACGCGAGCTTTTCTGCACTTCGACCAGCAATCGCCCATTTCAAATCCTGACCAACGCCGTAGCTTTCTACAAGATATTCAGCTACCAAACGACCCGTAAAACCAGTTGCACCCCACACAATCACGTCATATTCACGATTTAGGTCACTCATATCTCTACCTTATCCAATTTATATTTCCACAACTAAATATCACACAGTAGCCAGTATATCGTGACTACTCCGGCCAATAGGCGGTAACTGGCTTCATCTCTGCAACAAGAACCATGGGTAGATTATGCCGGGGTCTACTTTTTATGGTCCACCTGAATCCAAATCCGGCCTCAAATACACAACCGGCCATCGGGCTTTGATGATCCCAAAAGAAAATATCAGGGCCAGAACCAAAGACTCCCTTGAAGTACCGCCAGCGCCATCAGACCGGCAATGACGTCATCCATCATAATACCAACACCACCCTGCCAATGCCGATCAACATAACTTACCGGCCACGGTTTCCAGATGTCAAACAACCTGAACAGGAGAAACCCCGCTAAAATCCACCAGGGGTTCATTGGAACAGCAATCAGAGCAATCCAGACACCGATAATTTCATCCCAGACAATACAAGCCGGATCCTTCACTGACAGCCGAGCGGCTACTCGAGAACAAAGAGGGATACCTATAGCCAACCCAACCAATACCACCAGCATATAAACAGGACCCGGTAAAAAAGACAAACCAGCAAACAAAAGCACCCCAACAAGGCTACCTGCAGTACCCGGCGCGGTGGATGCCAGCCCTGAGCCGAAACCCAATGCAAGCAGATAATCGGGCTGGGTGAACACTTCACGCCATGACGGCCTCATTTAAAATGCCTATATCCTGGCTGTGCAGTTAAAGTGGTCGGGTCAAACTGCCGGGGTACATTTTCAAATTCGACTACTTTGGACTGAATAATTTTACCTATCCGCGTTAACGGCAACTGTAACTGTTCGCTGATTTGCTTCAAGACTTTGCGTTGTTCAATAGGTGCGGTGAAACAAACCTCATAATCATCTCCAGCCGTCAGCGCCAACCTGACGCCATCAGCTTGCCCGCAGGCAGCAAACAACTCCACATCATCTGACAAGCTGGCCAGATCAATTCGCGCACCAACACCACTTGCGGTCAGCAGATGCTGTAGATCCGCGAGCAGACCATCGGAGACATCAATAGCCGCACTAGCCAGGCCATTGATCAACTTGCCTAATTCCAACCTGGGTGTGGGGTGGCTATAGTGCTTCTCCAGGTTGGCAGCGACTTCTCGACCCTGTAATACACCAGCCAGGGCATAACCGGCACGACCGGGATAACCACTGATATAAATATCATCATCTGCCTGTGCACCAGAACGTAACAAATACCGGCCTGGTTCAACCAGGCCCATTACTGTCCAGGTAACCGATAGCTCACTGCCCCGACTTAAATTCCCACCCAGCAAAGGTATCTGCCAGCGTTTGATGAGATCTGCGACGACTGATGAGAATTGCTTCAGCCAGGGTGCGGAAACTGCTACCAGGGTTAACGCGCCGGTCATTCCAAAAGGAGTTGCTCCCATAGCGGCAAGGTCACTTATTGCAGCGGCCATACTACGTCGGGCAACCAACTGACCGTTAGCTCCTGTCGGGAAGTGAACACCCTCTATGAACGAATCAGTTGAAATACATAACTGCCTGGAATCAGGCACCTGGACCACTGCACAATCATCACCCGGGCCTACCCTGGTATCACCAAGACTCCACTCGCCCAGCGGTAAAAAATACTGCTCGATTACATCGAATTCGGAATCATCCATTAATTGGCAACACTGCCTCGCTCACTCTCACGAGTTATTTTGGCAACTTCATCAAGAATCGAATTTACGTATTTATAACTATCTGTGGCGCCAAATAATTTGGCCAATTCAACCGCTTCAGAAATGATGATCTTAAAAGGTATCTCAATACGATCGCGCAGTTCAAAACAGCCTATCAGCAATATAGCGCGTTCAACCGGATCAATCTGATCAGATTTTCGATCCAAATGGGGCTCGATTAATAACCAGAGCTCATCCCTGGTTCTGCCTACAGAATCCATGATGTCATGGAAAAAATTAATATCTGCCCGCTTGTGGTCGTTTTCCTCAAGAAACTGCTCTTTTACAATCCATGCAGGCTGATCTGTGAACTGCATCTGGTAGAGTCCCTGGAGTGCGAGACGTCGAGCGCGGTGTCGTGCAGAAGGAGTCGATTTCATCCCATTTTTCTAAGTAGGCTGATCATTTCAATCACAGTCAACGCGGAATCAGAGCCCTTATTGCCAGCCTTGGTGCCAGCTCGTTCGATAGCCTGTTCAATGCTGTCAGTGGTCAGCACGCCGAATATAACCGGTTTTTTACAGTCCATTGCCACCTGCGCTATGCCACCGGCACATTGCCCGGAGACATAATCAAAATGAGGTGTGGCACCTCGAATCACAGCACCGAGTGCAATCACGCCATCACAATCTGGTTTTTCGGCTGCTAATCGGGCCACCAGCGGCAGCTCAAAAGCCCCTGGCACCTTGACTACCGTAATCTGTTTTTCTGAGATTCCATGACGCTGTAGGGTATCTAACGCACCTTTCAATAAACTATCGACCACGAATTCATTAAATCGCGCCAGGACAATTGTAATGTTGGCGGTGGATGCCGAAAAATCACCTTCAATCCATTTGCTCATAGTCTTACCTGTCAATTAACTTGCTGGTTTCATAACCAGCCTTAAGTCTGGTCCAATCGAACGAATATCGTCAAATTCAAATGCGTGTAGCGCGTCCATGTTAGCAATTTCTGGCAACTGAAGTAATGGCCTTCCGGAACCCATTAGCTTAGGAGCCATATAAATTATCATTTCATCACACAAGCCACTTTCAATCAGGGCCCCGCCCAGTGTAGGACCGCATTCAAACAGAACTTCCAGCGCGCCTTCAGCAGATAATTCCTTGAGAAAAGATTTCAGGCAAATACGACCATCCTGACCCAGGTTCGCGGAGATTACCCTCGCATGACCTTGATTCAAATCAGGACCACAGACGATTTTCGCATCAGGATGAGCTAACACCTTGGCCGACAAGGGCGTCCGCAATTGGCTATCCAGAATATAGATGGGACGCTTTCTGTCAATGGCCAAGGCACTACGGGCAGCATCTGTATCCAGTTCACGAACTGTCAAAGCAGGGTCATCCTTTAGAATAGTTTCTACGCCAGTGACAATACATGAACTTCTTGCACGCAGGCGCTGCACATCCAGACGCGCACTCGGGGAGGTAATCCACTGACTGCTACCATCAGTTAGCGCGGTACGACCATCCAGCGTACAAGCCATTTTGAGCCTTACAAAAGGGTAGCCCTGCTGGTGGGTCTTATAATGTCCCGGATTGAGTTGCAAGGCACTTTCAGGGTCTGCCTGACGCACAACTTCTATACCAGCAGCTTCTAAAACTGCATAACCCTGGCCCGCATTTAAAGGGTGCGGGTCATAATCAGCTGATACGACTCGCTTGATCCCCTTCTCCACCAGAGTTTTAGCGCAAGCCGGTGTCCGGCCAAAATAACTACAGGGTTCCAGGGTGACATAAAGCGTTGCACCACGTACGTCACCGCTGGCATTTTCAATGGCAATGACTTCGGCGTGATCATCACCAGCAGACTGATGAAAACCCTCACCCAGAATCTCGCCGTCGCGAGCGATAACACAGCCTACCCTGGGATTCGGGTCGGTGGTATAAATACCCCGGCGGGCTAACGTAAAAGCCCTTGCTAGAAAACTCTGGTCATTCATCATCAACATCCGAAATAACCTCATCAGGAAGTTGTCTGTCCGATTCACCAAGTGAATCAATTTCCTTTCGAAATTCGTGAATATCCTGAAAACTTCGATAAACCGAGGCAAACCTGACATAAGCGACTTCATCAAGTTCACGTAATTCAGACATCACTAGTTCGCCTAGATCCAGACTCTTCATCTCCGGCTCTCCCGTGGCACGCAATGCCCGCTTGACTCGAGTTAGCACGGATTCAACCCGTTCAAGGCTGACTGGGCGTTTTTCTAATGCCCGCATCAATCCAAGACGCAGCTTCTCTTCATTAAAGGGTTCTCGATTTCCGTTACTCTTAATCACCCGCGGCATGAGTAATTCAGCAGACTCATACGAAGTGAAACGCTCTCCACACGCAAGACACTCCCGGCGCCTCCTCACCTGATTACCTTCCGCAACCAACCGGCTATCCGTTACCTTGGTTTCACTATGACCACAAAATGGACAATACATCGATTACGCTTCCTTACTCAGCACAGACTCTCTCAGCACAGACTCTCTCAGCACAGACTCTCTCAGCACAGATTCTACCTGATCGATCAACTGATTCCTGAATACAGTTTCCAAAACTTATCCCCTCAAAATACCACGTCATTCATCACACATCATTTACGGCTTTCGCAAACACTATCATGAGACCTATGTACTGATTCCAGTTATTCCAGGAATATAATTCCTATCTAAGCCAGAACCAATTAGAACCGGAAACTGAGAGATTCCTGGCACCACCTTCCTGTCCTATTCAGCCTGAATAAAACAAACGCAATATAATGGATACGAGAGCCAACAAGTAATCTAAATTAGCTTCCCTTAAACGCAAGCGTCAGACCTTAGCCTCATAACTGATCAACCCCTATAACAAAAAACCCGACAACCGGCCCATTGGCAGAAATTCTACAGGAGCCAATGGAAGCAACACAGGTCATGATTAACTTCCGCTAAACGGTCTCTGCTCAAGCTCAGTCCTAAGCCATACTGCCACTAAGCCATAGACAGGAAATAGGGTTGATGAGGGTTCGCGTCGATACTTACCATCAACTTTAGAAACGGTCACTTTAGCAGCCAACTAAATCTGTTAACCAAGTCGCCAACACCATGGCCTCTTCGTGGCTGAGATAGTGTAAAATCCACAACGACGTTATAACGATCTTAGAGAAAAGTTAGATCCGTTTATTAGCGCTTCCACAAGATATTGAAACATAAAGAGATATAATATGGCACAGTATGTTTTTACCATGTCCCAGGTTGGTAAAATTGTTCCACCCAATCGCACCATCTTAGAAAATATCTCCCTGTCCTTTTTCCCGGGAGCAAAGATCGGTGTCCTCGGCCTGAACGGATCGGGCAAGTCGAGCTTACTTCGCATTATGGCTGGCATCGATAAAGACTTCCTTGGCGAGGCAAAACCCCAACCTGAGCTGAAAATCGGTTACCTGGCTCAGGAACCCCAGCTTGATGAAAGCAAAGATGTGCGGGGTAATGTTGAAGATGGTGTACGACCAATCAAAGACCTGCTCGATCAGTTTAACCAGATCAGTGACCAATTCGCTGAGCCCATGAGCGACGACGAGATGACAGTACTGCTGGATAAGCAGGGTGAACTGCAGCTAAAAATAGATGCAGCCGAAGGCTGGGATCTGGAACGTAAACTAGAGATTGCCGCAGATGCGTTACGTCTGCCTCCGTTTGAAAGTGAAGTAGCAAGCCTCTCCGGTGGCGAAAAACGTCGAGTCGCGCTATGTCGACTGCTGTTGTCGAATCCAGACATGTTACTCCTGGACGAACCTACTAATCACCTGGATGCAGAAAGCGTCGCCTGGCTGGAGCGATTTCTTACTAGTTTCCCGGGAACTGTGGTTGCAATCACCCACGATCGATACTTCCTGGATAACGCCGCAGGTTGGATTCTCGAGCTCGATCGTGGACGTGGCTTGCCCTATGAAGGCAATTACTCGGCCTGGCTGGATGCCAAGGCCAAAAGGCTGGGGGTAGAAGAGCGACAGGAACAATCAAGGCAGAAAGCAATTAAGGCAGAACTCGAATGGGTTCGCTCACAGCCCAAAGCACGTCAAGCCAAGAACCGGGCGCGGATGTCCCGTTTCGAGGAACTCAACTCCCAGCAATTTCAAACTCGAAACGAAACTCAGGAACTCTATATTCCGCCGGGCCCTAGACTGGGTGACCAGGTACTTACCCTTAACAATGTCCGTAAGGCCTTTGCCGACAGGCTACTGATATCCGATTTATCGTTTACCGTACCCAAGGGCGCCATTGTCGGAATAATCGGCGGTAACGGAGCCGGAAAGTCGACTTTATTCAGGATGGTCAGCGGTCAGATTACCACCGATGCCGGTAGCATTGAATTAGGAGAAACCGTGCAACTAGGCTACGTTGATCAAAGCAGGGACAGCCTCAGCGATGATAAAACGGTCTGGGAAGAGATCTCTGAAGGCAGTGAAATGATACGTATCGGCAAATATGAGAGTTCCTCCAGAGCCTACGTCGGTCGATTTAATTTTCGCGGCTCTGACCAACAAAAATTGGTCAAGGACTTATCTGGAGGAGAACGAAATCGCGTTCATCTGGCCAAACTCCTGAAAATTGGTGCTAACTTCCTGCTGCTGGATGAACCCACCAATGACCTTGACGTTGAAACCTTGAGGGCGCTGGAAACAGCCATAGAAACCTACCCCGGCTCAATGATGGTGATTTCACATGACCGCTGGTTTCTGGATAGGATAGCAACCCATATACTGGCTTTCGAAGGCGAAAGCGAAGCGACTTTCTTCGAGGGAAATTATAGCGAATATGAAGCAGCCAGAAGAAAAAACTCGAGTGACAACAGCCATTCACCTACCCGAGTCAAATACAAAAAATTAGCCAGCTAGACTCAAGCTAATTCATCAATAAGGTTGATTGCATCTGCCAAGCAGGTAACACCCCTGATCTGAAAATTAGGTATAGATTGCTTCGATACGTTTGCTTTCGGCACGATAGCGACCTCAAAGCCATGCTTGGCGGCTTCACGTAGTCGCTCCTGACCATTGGGTACCGGTCTGATTTCACCGGACAAACCAATCTCCCCAAAGCAAACCAGGTTCTGCGGGAGTACTTTATTGCGAAAACTGGATATAACGGCTAGAACCACCGCCAGATCACTACTGGTTTCATCAACCCTGATACCCCCTACTGCATTTATAAATACATCCTGGTCAGCCACCTGTAGACCCCCATGACGATGCAGGATCGCGAGTAGCATGGCCAGTCGGTTCTGTTCAAAACCCACAGCAACGCGTCTTGGATTAGCAAATGTACTCTGGTCAACCAAAGCCTGGGCTTCTACCAGCAAGGGCCGTGTTCCTTCCCAGACCACCATCACCACACTGCCGGGTGTTGCCTGGGATCCCCGATTAAGAAATATCGCAGAGGGGTTGGCGACATCTTTCAGACCAGTTGCAGTCATCGCAAAAATGCCCAGTTCATTAACTGCTCCAAAACGATTCTTTACCGATCGAAGCGTTCTGTACCGGTTATCCGACTCCCCCTCCAGCATTAAAAAGGTATCAATCATATGTTCAAGCACACGCGGACCAGCGAGACTACCATCTTTGGTTACATGCCCGACAAGAAACAGTACCGTATTGGTTTGTTTGGCTTTCTGGATCAGGGTCGCTGCTGATTCTCTCACCTGAGTGACGCTGCCTGGCGCGGATTCGACCGAGTCCGACTGCATCACCTGAATCGAATCAATCACCAGAATAGTTGGTTTTAGCTTGTCCCAGGTATGGCTGATGTCCTCCACTGCTGTCTGTGACATCACCTTCACCTTATCCAAAGGCAATTTCAGACGAGTTGCTCGCAGCGCAATCTGCGACAAACTTTCTTCACCCGTCACATACAGGGCGGAGTAATTTTGCGCCAGTTCACATAAAACCTGAATCAGCAAAGTGCTTTTACCTGCGCCGGGACTACCACTGATCAATATGGCCGATCCTGGCACCAACCCACCACCGAGAACCCGATTGATCTCAGCAGACAAAGTAGGAATCCTGAGCGTACTGGATACATCGACCTGATCAAGCGTCCGGGCTTCTTCGATCACACCGGTAAAACCATCACGCCGGTGACTAGCCTTTGCACTACCCAGATTCAACTGCTTTAGTGTGTTCCAGACACCACAATCATGGCACTAGCCCTGCCATTTGGCATATTCAGAACCACAATCGGAACAGACAAAAGCTATTCTGGACTTTTTCATCCACTGGTTTCCGTATACGACCTGGGCACTCTGGAACTGACATTACACATCAAGGTATAGGACAGCGTTTCAGCCTGACCGGCAATACTTTCTATGGGAATTCTTTGTCCCCAAAGCTCTGCCATATCACCTAGCTGAGCAGTCTGCTCCGATGAGAAGCTAACGGACAACATATCCATTGAGATTCGTCCAACAATTTCCTCTTCATAGCCGTTCAGATAAACCCTGGTACCCTTAGCTATCTCTCGCGGATAGCCATCTGCATAGCCCAGGCCAATGACACCAATACGACCCGGCGAAGATGCTGTCCAGGTACTGCCATAGCCGATGGTCTCTCCGGGACGAATATTCTTTACAGCGATAACTGGCGCGGTGAGTCTCATCGCAGCGCTTAAATCAACCGTTCTATCAAGTAACGGGTTTGCACCAAAAAGCATGATGCCTGGACGAACCCAGTCCAGATGCGATTCCGGAAACGACAATATACCGGCTGAATTTGCCATACTCAGAGGCACCCCTATCGTCTCACCGACTGACAGTAGGGTTTCTAATTGTTGAGCATTCTTAGGGTGGCTCGGTTGATCAGCATCAGAAAAATGACTCATCAGCCCTAGCAACCTCGACTCGGCAATTGCATTAACGAATAAGGGTATTGAAGCTGCTTCGATGCCCAGTCGGTGCATTCCGGTATCAAGTTTTAGCCAAATACGAAGAGAATAGCCCTTGATCAATTCAAGTTGAGCTTGGTCATGAATGACCAGGTCTATATCAAAGTCCGTCGCCACTTCGGCCTGACTTGCCTGGCAGATACCTCCGAACAAAGTAATCGGCTGCTGTATGCCTGCTTCTCGGAGTTGTACTGCTTCATCAAGTCTGGCTACTGCAAAAGCATCTGCTGTAGTTAAGCGTTGAGCCACCTTAATAGCGCCATGACCATAAGCATTGGCTTTCACCACAGCCATAACCTGACTGTTAGGTGCCGCCAACCTGGCCTGATTGAAATTAGACTCAATACTACTGAGACTGATTTCAGCCGTTGCCATCGCCTTGCTCATTGATAATAGTCTTCATAGTCTCGAGCTAAATCTTCGAACTTGGTAAATTGCCCTATAAAAGCCAATTTTTTACGACCGATTGGTCCATTGCGCTGCTTAAGAATGATCACTTCAGCGATACCTTTATCCTCAGTATCATCGTTGTAAACTTCATCTCGGTAGATCGCCATAATCAAATCAGCATCCTGCTCAATGGCGCCTGATTCCCGCAAGTCCGACATAATGGGTCGTTTATCCGTGCGTTGTTCCAAGCCTCGGTTCAACTGGGAACCTGCGATAACCGGACAGTCAAATTCCTTAGCAATGGATTTCAGGGACCGGGAGATTTCAGAAATCTCAACAGCCCGGTTCTCTGGTGTACCCGAAGTCTGCATTAACTGCAGATAATCGACAGCAATCATACCCAGAGAACCATGCTCCCTAACAATACGCCGGCTTCTGCTACGGATCTCGTTAGGTGTCAAAGCCGGTGTATCGTCTACAAACAGAGGTTTATCATTGAGCAATGTAACTGCAGAGGTGAGCCTGGGCCAATCATCATCTCCTAACTGCCCAGTGCGAATTTTCGTCTGATCTATACGTCCCAGAGACGATAACATCCTTAGTATCAAGGAATGCGAAGGCATCTCAAGGCTAAAGACCAGAACTGGCTTTTCACCTTTGATAACGGCACTCTCAGCCATATTCATCATGAGCGCTGTTTTGCCCATGGAAGGGCGGCCAGCAACAATAATCAAATCTGAAGGCTGCAAACCAGAGGTAATTTCATCGATATCTTTAAAACCACTGCTGATACCGGTCAGGGCACCCTTGGTCAGATATAATTCATCAATTTTTTCTACCGCTCTAGTCAAAAGCGGCCGAATAGTTTGCGGCCCGCCTCGAGATGGCCGCTCATCGCCTATCTGAAAAACTTTACTTTCTGCTTCATCAACCAGTCGAGCACTATCTCTGCCCTGAGGATTGAAACCACTCTCGGCAATTTCATGGGCAACGGCAATTAGTCTTCTCACGGTTGCACGTTCAAGTACTATATCAGCATAGGCTGTTACGTTTGAGGCTGTCGGCGTTGAATTAACCAGTTCACTCAAATACTCCATGCCACCGATTTGGTCGAGCTCACCATGAAGTTCCAGGGTTTCACCCAGGGTCACGATATCAAGTGGTTTATTCTGGTCTACAAGCCATTCCATGGCTCGAAAAATTGGACGATGCTCTGACCGATAGAATTCCTCAGCCGACAGAATTGAAGAAATTGTATCCCACGCCTGTGCGTCAAGCATCAGACCGCCCAGTACGGAACGCTCAGCTTCGATTGAATGTGGCGGGACTTTTAATCCCTCCTGACTTTGATCAAACGCGATAGCCAAAGATAACTCTTTTACAAGGATGTTGTACTAGAGTAAATCATCATCACTCAGATGGAAATGATTCCTCGGCTTCAACTACCACTTTTAGACTAGCTTCGACTCCAATATGCAGAGCGATCTCAACTTCGTACTCGCCAACCTGGCGTAGAGGTCCATCCGGAAGGCGCACTTCACTGCGATCAACATCAACACCCATCTCAGATACTTTATCTGCTATATCTCGAACTGTAACTGAACCAAAAAGCTTGCCTTCTTCGCCAACATTCGCGGAAATATTGACCGTAACCGCTTCGATCTCTGTTTTACGCTGCTCTGCCCGGCTTAACTGATCACCTGCCTCTTTGAGCAATTCTGCTTTTCTTGATTCAAATACCTTCAGGTTCTCAGCAGTCGCGGTCACCGCTTTCTCCTGGGGAACAAGGAAATTTCTCCCATATCCAGCTTTTACGCTTACCGTATCACCCAACTTGCCCAGATTTGCAATATTCTCTAAAAGAATGACTTCCATTTCTAACCCTCTTTTAATTCAATCCGCTTTCTTAAATTCATCAAACTGTCCACCAATGCCAATGCTACCAATAGCACACACATCGGCATGAAAAAAAACACCATCGCCAGATAGTAGTAGGTAAACCATTTGCCTGACCATCCTCGCCACTGAAAATACCAATATAAAAAACCAGTTGCTGACATCACAAAAGGCAATGTTAATAGACCCAACCACATTCCAAACTGATCTGAGAACAACACACAACCAGCATTCACCAGCAATAATCCCTGACTCACTCCAGGTGACATTCGCAACTGGCGGAATTCCTGGCCAAAGGCACCAGGATTAAATAATTTGCTTTGCCACCAACGCGCCAAAATAAGTAGCAGAACCATGAGATAAGCCTGACCCATGGCAAAATAAGCCAAAAAAGCTCGCCTCGCCTGCTCTGGAGTAGGCACCTGCAAGTCGCTCTCAAGCTGACTCACCATGTCTAGATACCAATCTATGATCGATGTCACAATCTGGACTGCACTGAGCTGAAAAATCCAACTCCCCATGCTGGCTAGCAACACCGCTGCCAGTAGAGTCAGCTCCCATGAAATGCTGCTTCTCAAAATCATCGCCAGGATAGCAGTACCGATGAGCGCTATCAGAGCACTTGAGTCGCCGACCAGATAGTAACTGGCTGCCAGTGGAAGAATAGCCCAGAGCAATACTAGACTGCCCTCCTTGCTACCCTTACGCAAAATAACCAGTGAAACAATCGATGCGCTGATCCAACTGAACAACGGAAGTGCCGAACCCAATAATGCAGCCCCGCTTGCCTGCGTCCGTCCACGCATTACAAATTCTGCGAGTGCACGCACCGATTTTCTCCTTCAGCTTTTACTTATGGGCATCCGTATAGGGAAGCAACGCTAAGTATCTCGCCCGCTTCACCGCTTTTGCTAATTGTCTCTGGTACTTGGCTTTAGTTCCGGTAATACGACTAGGAACAATTTTACCTGTCTCTGTAACATAAGCTTTAAGCAAATCGATATCTTTATAATCAACTTCCTTTATTCCCTCAGCTGTAAACCGACAATATTTTCTTCTTCGAAAAAAACGTGACATATTTATTCCCCCTGCTCGCTTTCAGCTGTTTCCTCAACGACAGCCTCTTCAGTACTGGCTTCGCCCTGCTCACTCACCTTATCTTCCTGCTGACTTTCAACGCTCGCTTCTGGAACCTTTTTATCTTCGGTCTGAGTTGGTTGTGGTCGACTCCGTTCCTCTCGATCCTTGCGTTCCTTGCTTTCATTTTCGATCTTCATAATAGGCGATACGACTACATCCGCCTGCTTACGACCCATAATTAAGTTCCGCAGAACAGCATCATTGAAACGAAAAGATGCACTCAGCTCATCGAGTGTTTCAAGATCACATTCGATATTCAAAAGTGCGTAATGAGCTTTAAAGATTTTGTTTATAGGATAGGCAAGTTGTCTTCTACCCCAATCTTCTGTGCGATGCACAGTGCCGCCCGCCTGGGTAATTAAATTGGAATAACGTTCGATCATTCCAGGCACCTGTTCACTTTGACCAGGGTGCACCAGAAAAACCACTTCATAGTGTCTCATGCTTGAGCTCCTCTCGGTATATTGCCGCCCAGATCATTAGTCAGGTGCGGCAAGGAGTTAATGTAAAAAAGGGGCGCAATAGTAAGCAATTGCCGACCAATATGCAAACTGATTTCTCTAACAATCACAGACCAATAGATAAACGACTTTCAACTATGCCTCTGCCGCTGCATCTCGTAGAGACAAATCCCAGTTGCAACACTCACATTAAAGGTAAATTTTGGGTTAGACATAGGGATGCTAGCCCAAAGGTCACACTGTTTAGCGGTATTGTGACGAATTCCCCGTTCTTCTGAACCCATCACAATGGCAATGTCACGACAGAAATCAATCGCCTCAATGTTCTGCTCCTCATCGGCTCTCGTACCCAGAACCCAGACACCTGATTCCTTCAGCAGACGAATGGTACGCGCCAGGTTGACCACTTCAATATAGGGAATCTGGCTAGCTGCGCCTGAAGATCGTTTCATGGCAATACTGTTAAGTGGCGCGGTTCCGTGCTTAGGCACGATCACTGCATCTACGCCTGCGGTAGCTGCACTTCTCAGGCAAGCTCCAAGATTGCCGGGGTCAGTGACCCCATCGAGAATGAGGAAACATCTCTGATGCTGCAGCGGATCTAAAAAGTCTTCAATTTTATGGTTAGCCACGGGATCTTCATCGGCCAGAAACACAGCACCCTGGTGGTTAGCCTGCTCACCAGCAATCTCATCCATGTTTTGCTTAGCTGTCCACTCTAATGGAATGCTTTGATCCTCAGCCAGACGCTTAAGTTCATCGAGTCGTTTGGAACGTTTACCAGTGATCATCAACAACCGACCGCTTGAGCCATCTAGCAATGCCTGCCGTACCGGATGAATGCCAAATATTGAATTTGCCTTCACTTCACTCTAACCTTTTCTTCTCGGTTTTTTGTGTTTAGTCCTGAACCCTTTCTTAGCGGTAGTGTCGTGACGCTTGCGTGTCTTCCGAGTCGACTTGCTGCCACGGGCAAGTGGCTGGTGTGATAGCAACTCGAAATCAACCTGACCTTGCTCACTGTGAATATCAGCTATCTGCACTGTCACAGCATCACCTAAACGAAATGAAACTCCGCTGCTGTCAGAATGAAGACGCTGATGCTCGGCATCAAAGCGATAATACCCCCCGGAGAGGCTTTTCAATGAAACCAAGCCTTCAACAAATAGCTGATCTAGTTCAACAAAGAAACCAAATTTAGTCACACTAGTGATGATGCCGCCAAAATCTTCCCCCAGAAACTGTTTCAGGTATTCGCATTTAAGCCATTCCAGCACTTCATATACAGCACCATCTGCTCTTCGTTCCGTCTGACTGGCCGCTAACGCCAACACTTCCATCGACTCCGAATCATAAGGATATGGCTCAGGACTAACCGAACCGAGCTGACGTCGCAAATGTGGAATCGAACCATCTGAACTAATCAGGTGCTTGATTAAACGATGGTTAATCAAGTCAGCAAGCCGCCTGATAGGCGAAGTAAAGTGTCCATAAGCAGGATAATTTAGACCAAAATGGCCAGAATTCTCCTGGCTATAAATCGCCTGTTTCATAGACCTGAGGACAACCATCTGTAGCGCTTTTGCATAAGGCCTGGTACTCACCTGATCTAAAATTTTCTGGTAATCCCTGGCTGAGACCTGGTGATTGCTTGGATCAAGCGATACCCCAAACTGCGCCAACATATTGCTCAGATAAGTTAACTTTGCCTCGTCTGGCTTCTCGTGCACTCTGTATAAGCCGGGCAATCCTGCCTGTTCAATCAAACCAGCGGTAGCCACATTGGCGCATAACATGCATTCCTCAATCATACGGTGGGCATCATTCCTGGCAACGGGTTGCAAACTAGACAAAGTGCCCTGCTCATCCCAGGCGATGTGTAATTCTCTGGTATCAATCTCCAATGCACCTCGGCTTAACCGAGCTTTAAGAAGGCATTGATAGAGCTGAAACAAACTATCAATTGCTGCAGGCAAGGGCGATGCCGGTGCAAATACGGTACGATTACCAGCAATATAATCGGCTACCTTTGAGTAGGTCAGTCTAGCCTTAGAATGAATTACCGCTTCATAGAATAGATAATCTTGCAGCTTGCCATCAGTTGAAATATCCATCTCACAGACTAGCACCAACCGATCCTCATCGGGCTTCAGAGAACACAATCCATTGCTGAGTTTCTCGGGCAGCATGGGGACCACTTGCTGGGGAAAATAGACCGAAGTGCCGCGAACAACCGCCTCTTTATCAAGCGCCGTTCCCTGCCTGACATAATGGGCGACGTCAGCTATAGCAACGCGAAGGCACCAGCCTGTATCGGTTTGCTCACAAAACACAGCATCATCAAAATCACGGGCGTCCTCACCGTCAATAGTGACGAAGTCCAACTCTCGCAAATCAAATCTAGACTGTATTTCTGACGCCGGTATCCGCGCAGGAATTTTATTCACCTGTTGGTTGACCGAATCAGGAAAAATGTAAGGTATGGCATGATTCTGGAGGACTACTTCTATTTCCGTGGATGGCGTTAACTGATCAGCAAGCACCTCTATAATTCGACCTTGAGGGGGCGATGACCATCCAGGTTGACGGGTAATTTCAATGGAAACAATCTGCCCGCTATGCATGCCGGCAGGAACAGCCTGCTCGACTACAATTTCATGCTTGATTCGCCTATGCAATGGCTCAACCACAGCAGCCCCAGCAGAGACGACTAACCTCCCTGCCAAATGCTGTGTACGCCGCTGAACTACTTCTGTGATCCGGCCTTCTAGTTTGCCTCGTCTTCTCTGACTGGCAATTTCCACCCTGACTTCATCACCATGAAAGACGCTGCGCATTTCCCGTTCCGAAAGGAATACATCATCGTCCTCTGAGGAGGTCTGCAGGAAACCAAATCCATCTGGATGGGCGAGAACACGACCAGTGGCAACATCGGCTTTAGAGGCAATCCAGTAAGCGTTCCGCTTATCCCGGCTGACCTGCCGAGATTTAGCCATTGCAGCCAACCTGGCCTTAAGCGCAGCCTTCTGGTCCATCCCTTCCAGCCCGAGTCGCTTTGCCAACTGCCGGGCC
This sequence comes from Gammaproteobacteria bacterium, assembly GCA_018666555.1. Lineage (GTDB taxonomy): Bacteria > Pseudomonadota > Gammaproteobacteria > Pseudomonadales > Azotimanducaceae > UBA9926. The sequence continues at coordinate 43,565 of JABIZD010000035.1, read as the reverse complement.
GTCAAAGGGCTCCCTTCCTTTACCAAAGTTTCGAGAATATACTCACGACTGGCTATCGGATTAGCATACCTTCTCGCCTCTCGTTTAGAGTGGGGGTCCGTGGCCAAAGATGGCTCCTTTATTCAACGCATTGACAGATTCTCTCTGTCCTTGTAATCTGCGCAACCTCATTGCCGAGGTGGTGGAATTGGTAGACACGCTAGCTTCAGGTGCTAGTGGGGGTAACCCCGTGGAGGTTCAAGTCCTCTCCTCGGCACCATTTATTTAAAACCAGCACAACCTACAACTAGCTATAAAACTAGGATAAATGTTTAAAGCTGGATAAAAATTATACCCTTTCTATCGCAAAATCACCTTCTCAGCCTCTAGAGCTCGAGGATTTACGATAAGCCCTGAATTAAACAAGAAAGGGAGCTATTTCCGCTTCACTAAGCCCGGCCTTTAATGCCGCTGTACAAATCGCTTGCCAGGATCCATCATCGATAGGAATACCCTCTTGCAACCTGGCCTGCTTGGCCTCCCTTTCTGGATCCCCTGGAATCCTGACCTTGTCAAAACCTTCTGCTGGAGCAGAAGATCTGAGCCAATCCTGCATCCCTTCGACTTCTCTTTGAAAACCTTTAAGACCACCAAAAAGATTTGGATCAATAATCAACATCAACATATGATTAACTGTCGAGTCCTGTTGCCTCTCTACATCCTGCATAGTCCATTCACCTGCCAGTCCACCCCCGAGTAATTCACAGATGAGCGCCAATCCATAACCTTTATGCTCTCCAAACGGACCCAAAGAGCCGCCTTCAGCAATTGCCTTGGGATCGGTTGTAGGAAATCCTTGCGCATCAAATAAGCTACCAGCAGGGACCGGTTCTTGTTTTAAAGCGGCGACTCGAACTTTGCCCAGAGCGATCGCACTCGTTGCCATATCCAGAACCAGGGGCTCCCCTTCAGTCGGCACTGCACAACAGAATGGATTGGTCTGCATGCGTTTTTCCCGGCCACCCCAGGGTGAAACAAAAGGCGGATGACCCACCACGTTGACGAAGTGAATAGAAACCAACCCTGCTTTCGCACAGTGTTCTGCATAAGTACCAATGCGACCCAAATGATGGTTATTGCGAGAGCCAACACACGCAATACCCATCTCAGTGGCCTTTTTGATACCCAGGTCGGTTGCCTGTCGCCCGACTACCTGACCAAAGCCAAGCTGGCCATCCACTAACAGCACAGCACCTTTATCCAATTTAACCTTGGCATCGGATTCGACAATCAGACGGCCCCGTTGGGCACTACTCACATACGAGGGAATCATACCCACACCGTGGGAATCGTGTCCTTTCAAATTGGCCTCAACCAGATGCTCGGCTGTTTCCTGCGCCTTATCCTCTGGCGCTTTCAGTCGCACAAAAATCTTGGTTGCAAATGCCTTGAGACGCTTTTCATCTATGAGCATGGATTTTCCTCGCTAGCCATTTAAAACGAAATACTTCGCTGATGTCAGGAAAAAAACAAACCATCCAGCCGCCATTACTGACGCCAGCATCTACTTTAGTGCTATAGCGTCTTCCCAGTGCCCATTTAAACAAAGGGAACCAGGTATTCAGAAAATATCCCTGAGAACGATGGTGTCTTCGCGATCCGGGCCGGTAGAAACAAAATCTATCGGTATCCCGCAAACAGCCTCAATTTTGTCCAGATAGTCCCTAGCAGTCGCTGGCAGGTCAGCCAGCGCTCGGACTCCAGCTGTTGCTTCCTGCCAACCAGGCACTGTCTCGTAAACCGGCCTGGGATCATCTGGCCTACTATGGTCATAATCGACGCAGATCGCTATTTCATCTAAACCATCTAGAACATCCAGTTTCGTCAAACAAATCGCCGACAAACTGTTAAGTTGGGCAACTCTTCTCAGTGCATAACCATCGAACCAGCCACACCGTCTTGGTCTACCTGTGGTCGAACCAAATTCATGACCCTTTTTAGCCAGATACATCCCTGTTTCATTGAGTAACTCGGTTGGGAATGGCCCTTCGCCGACTCGAGTAGTGTAGGCTTTGGTAATACCAAGAATATAATCCAAATCCAATGGCCCAATCCCACAACCTGAGCTGATAGCGCCAGCCGTAGTATTTGAAGAGGTTACAAATGGATAGGTTCCATGATCTATATCCAGCAGGGCTCCCTGTGCACCTTCAAAAAGAATCTCTGCGCCAGCTGCTTTAAGTTCACCCAGTTGGGCAACAACGTCGCCTACTATCGGCTTTAATCGATCTACATAGGCTAATGAAGCATCCTGACACTCCGTCAGGCTAATTGCCTTGGAGCCAAAATAATTCTCCAGGACAAAATTATGATAATCGAGTAATTCTTCAAGCTTATAGGTAAGAGTCTGTTCATTGAACAGATCCTCTACACGCAGGCCACGCCGAGCCACCTTATCTTCGTAGGCAGGTCCAATCCCTCGCCCTGTTGTGCCTATTTTCTGGTTACCCCTGCGCTCCTCTCGACAGGCATCAAGCGCAATATGGTAGGGCATGATCAGTGGGCACCCTGAACTGACCTGTAGCCGATCTGCTACTGACAGGCCTGTTGCTTCCAGTTCATCAATTTCTGCAAACAGGGCAGGAATGGATAGCACCACACCATTACCTATTAAACACCTCACATCCTGCCTTAATATACCTGACGGGATCAGATGAAGAACGGTTTTAACACCATTAACAACCAGGGTATGTCCGGCATTATGGCCTCCCTGAAAGCGAACTACAGCTGCCACTTTTTCAGTCAGAAGATCTACAATTTTACCCTTACCTTCATCACCCCAGTGAGTACCAATCACGACTACATTCTTATTCATACTTTACCATTCTCAAATCGGTTGCAAATTTGCCATTGTTCACCATTCCAAACCAGCTCCTGCTCATGATCTAGGTACTCGATTGACCCCTCAATCACACGTAAACCCTGTGCACGCAATGCTTCTATTTTAACCCAAAGCGCTTGCTGGTCACCGTTGGAATCAGCCCGAACGACCATTGCCGGAGACTCCTTTGATGCTGTGATTTGATCAACCAGTGGTAGCAAATGTAAATCAAAGCCTGTTGCAGCCCGGCGCCGACCAAAAACCTCACCAATATGATCATACCGCCCCCCTTTGGCAACGGTCTCTCCTGACGAACCGACATAGGCAGCGAACACAGCACCGGTATGGTAGCTATAGCCTCGTAACTCACTTAAATCAAAACTGATTTTTACATCAGGATAACGGCAGGTAAGCCCTTCTGCGATGAATTCGAGCCGGTCGAGCGCGGCCAGCACATCCGTCATATCCCTGAATAGATGCCTGGCCTTCGGTAACACCTCTAGGCCACCACAGAGCAAGGGTAATTCACAGATCATCTCTTTTACGCGCTCATCAAGGCCATCTTGCTGTGCAGATTTGACGAGCTCATCATGCGCCTTACGTTGAACCAGAGAAAAATATCGCTCACTATTATCCAACGAAATTTCAGTATGTCGAAGTATTTCTCTGAAGACGGACACATCGCCCAGCTCTATCTGCAGATCGCGGGTCTGCAACGCTAGTAGAGCAGCTGTCATTAGACTGACAATTTCCAGATCAGCTGCCCAGCTAGGGTCACCAAATAGTTCAGCACCCACTTTCATGGGGGTACGTGAAGCTAGCATATTATCAGGACGACTATGCAGAACCGTACCCGCATAACACAATCGAGTTGCACCTGTTTGATGCAGGCTATGGGCATCAATCCTGGCAATCTGCGGCGTCATATCTGCACGCAAGCCCATATGTCGACCCGTTAACTGATCAATGACTTTAAAGGTCTGAATATCCAGATCCTTACCTGTCCCTGTCAGTAAGGACTCTAAAAACTCAACCATGGGTGGAATAACAAATTCATAACCCCAGCTCTGAAACTGATCCAGCAGCAGACGCCTGGCTTTTTCAAGTTTAGCTGCAGTTTCTGGCAGCGTGTCTTCAACACCATCAGGTAACAACCAACGGTCTATTTTTTCCATATCACTTGGTTCAGTCACCCTGTACCGCCTTGAAGGTTATTACCCAAAGTATCTCGATGAGTCAGTTCTATCGCGACAGTGACGGCATCATGCAATCACATAGAGAAGAAAAGTGCCCAATAACATCAGTACCAGACCCAGTATCCGTATAACCCGGTCATCCGCCTGACTCAACTGCGCCATCATGCCACGCCAGCCTCCTGGACTAATAAAAGGTCCCATTCCTTCCAACACAAGGACTAGGCAGAGTGCCACCCACAGATCATGTAGCTGCAATTTCCTGTGCCTACTTGAATACTATCGGCACAACTACCGGTTGATTCTTCATTTGCGTTCTATTTGACTTTTACTTTCGTTCAGGTAACTGAAAAAATCACTATCTGGATCGAGTAGCAAAATGTCACTTTTCTGAGAAAAGGTTCTTCTATAAGCTGACATACTTCGGTAAAACTTATAAAACTCTGGATCCTGACTGAACGCTGCAGCATAGAGACTAGCAGCCTGGGCATCCCCTTCACCGCGGGTTTCTTCAGCATCACCATAAGCATTAGCTAAAATAACTTCTTTCTGTTTATCCGCGTCTGCTATTATTCCAACCGCCATCTCCTGACCTTTTGCACGATGTTCTTTGGCCTCGATGTCACGTTCAGTCCTCATACGACTATAAACGGACTGGCTCACTTCCTCGGGCAAGTCAATCCGCTTCACTCTGACATCAACAACATGAATCCCTAGTTTATCATCAGCCTCCACATTCAATTTGTTGACCAGGTCAATCATCAGTTCATCTCTTTGCCCAGACACTACTTCATGCAAAGTTCTATTACTGATCTCATTTCTTAACCCGTTATTGACCCTTTCCTTAAGCAACTCCTCGGCCCGCCTTTGATCGCCCGAGGTCGCCGTATAATACTTTGCTACATTCTGGACCTTGAATTTCGCAAATGAATCAACAATCAACGCTTTCTTTTCCAAGGTCAGAAATCTTTCCGCGGGGGCGTCAACGGTCAACACCCGACCGTCGAAAATACGCACATTATCAACAAACGGTACCTTGAAGTGCAATCCCGGGGGTATATCAGAATTACGTACCTCCCCAAACCGCAGCAATACTGCTCGTTCCAATTCAGTAATGGTATAAACTGAATTCACTAATATCAGTCCGGTTACAACCAGCCCTACCAAAATCACCATTATTCTATTTGCCATCGTCATTCCCTCAATTTCTTAGGTCGCGTTATTATCGCTCTGGTCTTCTATTGCCGCTCTCGTCGTCTATTTCCAACAGCACTATCTTGAGGTCTTTGCGACGCGGAGTTAGAACCTGCAGTCCCCATATTAAACGTGTTTGGAACGGCTTGTTGCATGATTCTATCTAGAGGAATGTACATCATGTTATTACCCCCCTTGACATCAATCATGACCTTGGATGAGTTTGTCATAACGGATTCCATGGTATCGATATACATCCGTTCACGAGTCACTTCCGGCGCCAATTTATACTGGGTATAGAGCTTCCTGAATCGCTCAGCCTCACCTCGTGCCTGTGCGATGACTCGTTGCTGATAACCATCGGCCTCTTCAATATATTTCTGTGCTTCACCTCTAGCCTCTGGAATAACCTGGTTTGCATAGGCATCGGCTTCATTACGAACCCTGACTTCGTCCTCGCGGGCACGAATTACTTCATCAAAGGCTTCACGTACTGCATCTGGTGGTGCCGTTTCATCTATATTAACTCGTTCAACGCTGATGCCGGTCTGGTAAGCATCCATATATTCCTGAATCCGGAGTTTTACCTCAGCCCCCAACAATTCCCGTCCCTCAGTTAACACTTCATCCATTTCAGTGCTACCAACCACATGCCGAACTGCACTTTCGGCTGCCTGGTACAGACTATTTTCAGGGGCCTTTACCTTCAATGCATAATTTTTAACATCGCCGATAACATACTGTACGGTGAGCTTAACCTTTACAATATTCTCATCTTCGGTCAGCATTTCAGACTCATGCGGGTGCGATCGAACGCGAGTCTTATTATAAATCAGAACTTTATCTATCAATCTTGGATTCCAGTGGATTCCAGGCTGCACTACTGCATCCTGGATCTTACCGAACCTGAGAACTACACCACGTTCCTGCTCATCGACTGTATAGACGCCCAACAAAAAATACACGGCGACGAGGACAACCCCAACAATGGCCAGCATTGAACCGCCAGCTCTGTTACCCTTAGAGGCACCCCCTCCAGAGCTTCCTGAGCCGCGACCAAACATCTTGCTGAGATTGTCTTGTAACTTCTTAAAAGCCTCATCTAAATCAGGTGGTCCCTGATCGTTTCGGTTACCCCAAGGATCTCGGTCTCCAGAGTTCCCATTGCCGGGTTCATTCCAAGCCATAACATTCTCCATTTCGCAATTTAGCGATTGTCTATCTTCCCATTAATCTCTTGATTATGCATTGTATAACTCTGCATCAATGCAGAATTCAATTTATCAAGATTATGTTTTTCAATGCGCAGATGCAGGTCGATTACTCCAGTATCATGAGTAACTTCCCTGATAACACACCCCATATTAAAACACTTGGCTCGAATCATACCTTGTTCTGGTTTCAAGCTGACAGTTGCTTTTACGAGTTCGCTGCCCAGCAATTCATCGATACAATTCAACATCGCATCCAAGCCTTCTCCACGCAGCGCCGAAACACAGACGCTCACTGGTTTACCACTGCTATCCCGACGAATCACCGGCATATCCGTAGTGACCAGGTCGGATTTGTTTAATACCAATAACTGCGGTATCTGCTCCGCACCAATTTCAGACAACACGTTATTGACTGCATCTATTCTTTCCTGCTTCTCCGGGGCAGCCGCATCCACTACATGTAAAATCAAAGCAGCATGTGTCACCTCTTCCAAGGTCGCTTTGAAGGCTTCAATCAGCGTATGAGGTAAGGCTCGGATAAAACCAACCGTATCGGAAAGTATCATTTTCCCCGTTAACGGTAACGGTATCTGCCGTAAAGTAGGATCAAGGGTCGCAAACAACTGGTCGGCAGCGTGTACCTTGGCGTCGGAGAGAGCGTTAAACAAAGTCGATTTGCCCGAGTTTGTGTATCCAGCCAGGGCTACAGAAGGCGTCTGAGAGCGCTGTCTGGCCTTTCGATTCTGACCACGCTGACGTTGCACCTTTGCCAATCGCTGATTGACCTTCTTTGTTCTTGCTCTCAACTGACGTTGGTCAGCTTCTAACTGGGTTTCACCATCGCCGGACAGGCCGGCACTGGCTCCCTGGCCTTTGCCTGAACCACCACGCTGCCTATCAAGATGGGTCCAACCTCTCACCAGCCGAGATGCCGCGTGTTGTAATTGCGCCAGCTCTACCTGTAACTTGCCTTCGTGGGTTCGGGCCCGTTGAGCAAAAATTTCCAGGATCAAACCAGTTCTACCCATGACTCTTCTACCGGCGGCCTGTTCTATATTCTTTTCCTGAGACGGAGACAGGTCTTCACTGAATACAATGATCCCTGCGTCCGCCTGTTCTGCTTCCAAGCAGATTTCCTGAAGCTTTCCTGATCCAACCAAACTCTTCGGATGAGGTATTTTTCTGGGATTGGTTATAACAGCAACCGTGTCCAATCCAGCAGATAATACTAACTCTTCCAGCTCTTCAAGCGTGGCTAGGTTCGATTCAACACTGCTTGAAAAAACCAGCAAAGCACGTAATCCTGCTTCAGGTCTGTCAATGAACAATTTAGCGACCATCAAAAACTAGATTTCACTCGATTCTTCCTCTGCATAATCAATAACCACTGCTTTAGATGGAACAATAGTTGAAATGGCTGATTTGTAAATCATTTGATTAACGCTATTGCGCAATAATATGACGAATTGATCGAAGGATTCGATCTGTCCCTGCAACTTAATACCACTAACTAAGAATATTGAAACCGGTATTCTTTCCTTTCTGAGTACATTCAAAAAAGGTTCCTGTAATGATTGCCCCCTAGGCATAGCGGCTCCTAATCTATTATTTGTATGTGTAAAAAACATTGCAACCTGAACATAACTACCCCATACCTACGATCCATTTGCAATGTTGCCACCAGATGATCTTAGCCGACCTGGTGATGACTGGCACGGCCTCTCCTCGTTCCTATATGCTGCCAAACCTTACGATTTTCAATGCCTCGGATAGAATTGGCTGATCTAAAACAATCAAATTCTGCCAGCTGCGCAACCAGGTATATTGCCGCTTGGCCAATTGCCGGGTGGCAACAATGGCCTTGTGTCTCATTTCATCGTAATCGCAGCGCCCTTCCAAATAGTTCCAAACCTGACGATAACCGACTGATTTCATGGCCGGCAGGCCGGGATCAATTCCAGGCAGGTCTCGAATTTTAGTGACCCCATCGATGAGGCCCTGATCCAGCATCTGATCAAATCTCTGCTCAATCCTGCTATGAAGTAACTTTCTATCTGCTGGCACAATGGCAATTTCAGTCAAATCAAAAGGACAGGGCTGATTGCCCGCCTCGATCAACTGACTCATTGACTTTCCGGTCAGCTCATACACCTCTAGGGCACGTTGTAATCGCTGTGTATCTGCTGCATTGATTCTACTCGCTGCGCGGGGGTCTATTTTTTTCAGTCTGTCATGCAGACCAGTCCAGCCATGCTCAGCTGCTTCTTGGGTTAACGCAGACCGAACTTTTTGGTCAGCTGCAGGAAGCGGCGCGATACCATCGCGCAACGCTTTTATATAAAGCATGGTACCTCCCACCAGCACTGGCAAGCTTCCTCGACCCAGAATCTCACCTATCAGCCTGATCGCATCCTCGCGAAAATCAGCGGCAGAATAAGGATTACTGGCATCACGAATATCAATGAGATGATGGGGTACTGCAAACTGCTGATCCGAGTCCGGTTTCGCACTGCCAATATCAAAGCCCCGGTACACCTGTGCAGAATCAACACTGATGACTTCCAGCGGTACCTGCTTGGCTAATTCATAGGCGAGGCCTGATTTCCCACTCGCTGTCGGGCCCGTTATCACCAGGGCCTGGATCATTATCGGCCTCGCATAAAAAGACTATCGAGTTCACCCAGAGATAGTTGGAACCAGGTAGGCCGACCATGATTACACTGGCCACTGCGTTCTGTCTCTTCCATATCTCTTAATAGCGCATTCATTTCATCCAGCGTTAACTTTCGATTTGCCCTGATTGAACCGTGACACGCCATCGTAGAGAGAACCTCATCACGATTTTCTTCCATCCTAGCACTGCTGCCATATTCCAGCATATCCGCGACAACATCACGAAGTAGCTGTTCAGCACTGGATCGACCCAGTAATGCCGGAACACCCCTGATGACGATCGATTCCGCTGACGCGGGTTCCACCTGCAAACCTAATCCAGCTAAATCTGCATTCATCTGCTCAACAATCTGAACTTCTTTATCGCTCATAACCACGCTGATCGGAACCAATAAAGGCTGGATTTTCAACCCCTCCTTTTCAATGGATTGTTTCAGTTGTTCGTAAGTAATTCTTTCGTGTGCGGCGTGCATATCAACGACAATCAAACCGGCCCGATTCTGGGCAATAATATAAACACCATGAAGCTGAGCCACGGCAAAACCTAACGGCGGGATCACCTGATCTTCCTCAGCCCCCAAATTGCTTCCCGGATCCTGTACTGCCATCGCCATCCACGACTTGGGGCCACCTGCTGTCTGTGACAGACTCGAGAATCCTGAAGCAGACCCAAAGTTAATAGGCCTCTGATTAAAACTTGGTAATGACTCAGCAAATTCACCAGCACTGCCACCCCCAAACTGACCGTCGACAATGTGCCCCTTGACCTCATCAGGACGCACAGAGGCAAGCACTCTGTTAATGGTCCTGTAAATAAAATCATGGACTCCACGGCTATCTCTAAACCGCACCTCATGCTTGGTAGGATGAACGTTAACGTCCACCCGTGCAGGGTCTACCTCAAGGAATATGGCATAGGCCGGATGGCGTCCGTGATAAAGCACGTCCGAATATCCTTGCCGCACGGCATGACTCGCCACCTTGTCTCTGATGGTTCTGGCATTCACAAAAAAATACTGCTGGTCGGCCTGACTTCTTGAATAAGTCGGCAGGGAAATCCAGCCCCGCAGGGTCATATCAAGCCGGGTTTCTTCAAAATAAAGCGCTTGGTCAACAAATGGCTGTCCAAAAACCATGGCGATCCTACGCTTTTCATCCAAGTCTGTTTCGGCGGCGCGGAACTGGCGAATCACCCTGCCATTATGCGTCAAGGTCATACTGACGTTCGAGTGACTCAAACTCACCTTGCGAATAATGTCTTCAATTCTCTGTAATTCAGTGCGTTCGGTGCGAAGGAATTTTTTCCTGGCTGGCGTATTAAAAAACAGATCACGGACCTCAACACTGGTACCGCGCCTGTGCGCAGCCGGTTCAAGTAGGCTGTGCATACTTTCACCCGCAGACCTCACGGACCAGCCGGATTTACTATCGGTTGCATTAGAAGTCAGCACCAGTCTTGATACCGATGCTATCGAAGCAAGCGCTTCACCCCTGAAGCCCAGCGTAGTAATGCCCTGCAAGTCTTCCTGATCGACAATCTTCGAGGTAGCATGCCGGGCCAAGGCTAATTCAAGATCTTCCTTGATAATACCTGAACCATCATCACGAATACGGATCAGTTGGCTACCGCCGGCTTCCAGCGTAATGTCAATGGATTGCGCCTGCGCATCCAGGGCATTTTCTAAAAGCTCCTTAACAACCGACGCAGGTCTCTCGACGACTTCTCCGGCGGCAATCTGGTTAGCCAGTCTATTGGTCAGCGCATAAATACGATTGTTCATTTGCGGTGGGGTATCCTCAACGTCTGTCCGATCCTAATGGTATTCGCATTTAACGCATTCTCACGCTTTAGATCTTCAAACCTCACATTATATCTCAAAGCAATCTCTGAAAGCGTATCACCCCGCCTGATCACATGGGTAATCACCGGCCGAGATATCGGCTCCTGCCTGACTGCTAGTAGCGTACCGTTCGGCGGTGTTCGACTGAAGTACTTATTTATACCAGCGAAGATCCCAGCCGCCAGCTTCTTCTGATGTTTTCTCGATGCCAGGTTGCGTGCCTCTCCTGGATTCGAGATAAAACCGGTTTCAATCAATAATGATGGAATATCCGGCGATTTAAGAACGATGAAAGCAGCCTGTTCAACATTTTTCTTATGCAACCTGGTAATGGGTTTAATCCCCAGCAAGATAGCCTCGCCCATTTCAAGACTGGCACTTAAACTAGCTGTCTGGGAAAGATCTAACAGTACACCAGCGAGCATGTCATCCTTATCATCCAGGCTGACACTGCCTACACCACCAATTAAATCAGCCCGGTTTTCTTTTTCGGCAAGCCATTTAGCCGATTCACTGGAAGCGCCATCCTGAGAAATCGCATATACCGACGCCCCATTAGCTGAACTCGTCTTCCAGCCATCTGCATGAATGGAAACAAAAACATCGGATTGGTTCTCCCTGGCTATCGCGGTTCTTTTACGATGCGCAACATAGTAATCTCCCTGTCGGGTCAGCACTCCTTTATAGCCATAGGTTCGATCAGCGACGGCCTTTAGTTCTCTGGCAATAGCCAGCACGACTTTTTTCTCATATAGCTTGCCTGGACCAATAGCGCCGGGGTCATCACCGCCGTGCCCGGGATCAATTGCTATGACTATTTCCCTGGGTTTCAAATCTGCTGAACCAGCACCCTGAGGGGGACTTTGTATCTGCTGATCTTCAGTGAATAAGTCGATCACCAGACGGTCCCGGTACTGGGCAATGGGCGTTAGAATGAAACTCCTTGGCTTTACCTCTTGTTTTAAATCAAGAACGATACGCAGATTTTCCTGAGACGGCGGCGAAAACCTGACTGCAGCGATGGGCGTTGTTTCGATGCCGAGTTCGGCTATTTCAGCCTTCAGGTCAGTGCGGTGCATTCCCGTATCATTGAGATCAATCACCAGTCTTGGCGGATTTTCGAGCATAAACAATTTATGTTCTACTGGACCACTGAGATCAAATACCACCCTGGTTTTTTCTGGGTCGGGACGGATTCTTATGCCATCAACAGACTGCTGCGCTAGCGCCGTCATAGTTGCAAGCAGCATCAGTAAAGCCATACCGGCTCGTTGCAGGAAACCTAAATTCTGCAATCTATCCGCTCCTGAAAACCTTCTAGCTGCCGCAGTACCCTCTGCCCTTTTGAAGAAAAAGAAGTGATCACTGCGCTCCGTTCAGCCTTATTTGTATAAGTCAGAGTCACCACTAAATCCTGTTGCGGTAAATACCCATCACCTTTTTCCGGCCACTCAATGACACATAAATTACTGGTATCAAAGTACTCCTCAGCCCCCAAATAGTGTAACTCTTCTGGATGCCCCAGTCTGTACAAGTCGAAATGAATAACGGCCTGATCCTGGATCAGATAAGGTTCTATCAGTGTGAAGGTCGGACTTTTGACAGCACCTGAATATCCCAAGGCCCGAAGTAAACCTCTGCACAAGGTGGTTTTCCCGGTTCCGAGATCTCCCTGCAAAAATACCAAACCACCCCCATCCAGCAGGATACTCAGCTCAGCACCGAGTGCCTCGGTCTTACGAAAGTCAGTTAATTTAATTTTCAAGATATTTCTTCACCCGACAATAGTCGGCCAATTACCAGCGGTAAGTCCGATGCAGTCAGACCCACCTCTCCCAGTTGCGTGGCCAGATACTCAGCAGCCCTGGCATGATTAACAACTCCCATACAGGCAGCCTCATAAAGACTGCCTGTTTGTCCTATCAGGCTGCCAATAACACCAGCAAGCACATCTCCCATTCCAGCGGTTGCCATTCCCGGGTTGCCAAAAGGACACAGACTGAATTGCTCACCGCCATGAACCAGACTACCCAGGCCTTTTAGCACAGCCACACCACCATAGCGTCCACGCAATTCGGTAGCGACCTTGTAACGATCATCTTGCACCGATGCGACACCCAACAATCTCGCTGCTTCTTTGGAATGAGGCGTCAGAATCCAATGTTCATAGTATCGCGGTGCGACGGCCAGCATGTTCAATGCATCGGCATCCACGACCATCGGCTTACCTGAACTCAAAACAGCCGCAAACAATTCTAGCGCCCATTGATTACGGCCTAGGCCAGGCCCAACTACGACACTGTCAGCTTTTTCCAGCAAAGTGGCCAGCTCCTCGCCTCCTGCTACTGCATGCGCCATGACTTCCGGGCAGCGAGTCAGCAAGGGGATAAGGTTTTCAGGCCGCGTAGCAACCGTGACCAGACCGGCACCAGCGCGCAGCGCGGCCTCCGCAGCGAGTATAATCGCGCCGGCCATGCCGTCGTTGCCCCCCACCAACAGAACATGCCCATACTGATTTTTGTAACCCCGCCGAGACCGTTTTGGTAAAGACTGCCGAGGTAATATCTTTACCGGTTCTGCTACTCGTTTATAGATCTCTGCAGGGGCATCCAGATCAGATAAGCGAACCTTACCCGTGACATCGGGACCATCATTACAATACAAGCCTCGCTTACGACCGATGAAAGTAACGGATATTGTAGCCTTAACACAGGTACCTAAAATAACCCCGGTATCGGCACAAAGACCTGATGGAAGATCGACTGATAAAACATCTGCTGTGCTTTCATTAATCTGCTCAATGACCTTTGCATACTCAGACCTGACCTCCCCTGTCACGCCAATACCGAGCAGGGCATCCACTATTAGACAATCCTCTGGAATAACTTCACAATGACCAAAATGAGCACTGCTCTGTTGGCAAAAAACTAACGCCTGGCGAGCATCTGCTGTTAATTTATCCTGATCGCCCAAAGCCACAACCTCAACGCTGTGGCCCTTGTCTGCCAACATAGCTGCTACCAAGTAGCCGTCTCCGGCATTATTCCCGGATCCGCAAAAAATCACAAAACGGGTAATATCTGAAAAATACTGGTCGATGCTATCAATACAGGCTCTGGCTGCACGCTTCATCAAACTGATACCTGGTATGCCATAATCCTTGATCAGCGCCTGATCAAGGACTCGAATCTCAGCAGCGGTAAAAAGTACCATAATATCTATGCCTATTGAGTATAGTTTACGATCAATGCAAGTATATGCCACTCATCGCCGCAATACAGACTGGAACGCCCGATAAATGGAAGAAATAAAGACCAGAATTCGACAATGGGCTCATGATCTCGGCTTCCAGGAGGTCGGCTTCAGCAACCTGGACCTTACCGCCCATGAAGATTATCTCAGAACCTGGCTCAGTAACGGCTTCCACGGCAGCATGACCTACATGACGCGTAATCAGGATTTAAGAATCCATCCGCAGGAACTACTGACCGGCAGTATGAGCGCGATCGCCGTTCGAATGGACTATCTGCCTGAAAATGGACATCAGCGTATTCGCAGTAGTTTAAAATCAAAACACCTTGCTTACATTTCCCGTTATGCCCTTGGTCGGGATTACCATAAAGTGATCCGCGCCAAACTCAAGCGGCTGGCGAATCAAATCAACGAACACATAACCCGTGAGAACCTGGGGCCATTCTACTCTAGAGCATGCACTGACAGTGCACCTGTACTGGAAAAACACCTCGCTGAGAGGTCAGGTCTCGGTTGGATAGGAAAAAACACATTATTAATGAACCGCTCGGCAGGTTCCTGGTTTTTCCTCGGTGAGCTACTGACTAACCTACCATTAGCTCAAGCCTCGGAATCGCCATCAAATCACTGCGGTTCCTGCACTGCTTGCTTGTCTGTCTGTCCCACTCAGGCGATTGTTGCACCTTACGTTCTCGATGCCAGAAAATGCATTTCCTATCTAACCATTGAAAACCGAGGAACTATTCCCAAAGCACTTCGAAGCGCTATCGGCAACCGTATCTTCGGCTGCGATGACTGCCAACTGGTTTGTCCTTGGAACCGATATGCCCAAGCCAGCCAGGAAATCGATTTCCAAACCAGGCACAAGCTCGACAACGCGACGTTATTAGAACTATTTCAGTGGAGCGAATCAGAATTTTCCACTAAGACCGAAGGCTCAGCCATCAGAAGAACAGGTTATGAGGGCTGGCTCAGAAATATTGCCATAGCACTTGGCAATGCACCCGGTTCTACCACCATACAAAAGAGCTTAATCGCGAAACAACCTGACTGTTCAGAGATGGTTGCCGAGCACATCCAATGGGCCATTCATGAACAGGCAGATAAACTTTCGGGTTAAGCAGGCTTGTCCCGTAAGTCACCTAGTCACCTAGTCACCTAGTCACCTAGTCACCTAGTCACCTAGTCACCATCGAGGGCCTGGAAGCCTACCAAACGAATTACCAGGTGACTCAGCAATTAACTGAAAAATTCCGCCCGGTAAACTTTCAATTCTTCTATGGATTCCCTGATATCATCTAGCGCGCGATGCTTGGCGGTCTTTTTAACAGAAGCCGTGACAGCCGGTCGCCAGCGCACGGCTAATTCTTTTACCGTACTGACATCAATATTTCGATAATGCAGGTAAGCTTCTAAATCAGGCATATACCGACATAAAAACCGCCTGTCCTGGCCAATGGTATTTCCACACAAAGGTGACTGTCCTGGTTCAACATACTGCTCTACAAAAGCCAGTGTTTCGGCTTCCGCAGCAGCCTCCGAGAGGGTCGAATTACTAACCCGTTCAACTAACCCAGATTCAGTGTGGTGCGAAACATTCCACTCATCCATACCCGCCATAACTTCGGCCACCTGATGAACCACCAGACTCGGTCCTTCCGCCAGGATGTTCAATTCAGAATCGGTGATAATGGTGGCAATCTCTATGATTCGATCCTGCTCAGGATCCAAACCGGTCATTTCCAGGTCGATCCAAACCAAATTTTCTGAATAATCAGCCATAGTTTGAAAACCACTTTTTAAATAATAAATTCACTTTCCTATTAAAACCCTTCTGGTCCAAAAATACGATAGCCCGGCCAAACTCAAATCCCATTACTGATCTCGCATAACCGCATCCTGTAGACCCAGACTATACTCATCTTTCTTGTCAGCTTAAGGTAAACTGCATCTTTTGAAGAATAAACACCATGCTACCCTTATTAATTGATACCCCCTCTCTGCAATCTCACCTTAACGATGAAAATCTGCTGATTGTCGATTTATGTCATGACGAAAACTACAATCAGGGTCATATACCGGGCGCCATCCATGTGTCTCCAAGCGAATTGGTTGCCGGTATTCCTCCAGCAGCAGGACGTCTTCCCAGTTTAGAGAAATTGGAACAATTATTTTCCCGGATAGGTTATACCGATAAAAAACACCTGGTTGTCTATGACGATGAAGGCGGCGGCTGGGCTGGCCGGTTCATCTGGACTCTCGACGTCATCGGCCATGGCAGCGCGTCTTTACTAGACGGTGGTTTAATTGCCTGGCGAGGGGAGAACAGACCACTGCAAACAGAACAGCCCATTGCTCAAGCCAGTAGCGTCAAATTAACGATTCACCGGGAACCCATTGCCGAAATCGCTGATATTCTTGACAAGATGCAGCAGGATAACACTGTTATCTGGGATGCTCGATCACCCGAAGAGTTCGCCGGGGTTACTAAATATGCGGCCCGAGGAGGTCATATACCCGGGGCCATTAACCTTGACTGGCAGATGTTAATGGACCGAGAAAATCACCTTTGCCTGAGAAAAGATCTCCATTCACTACTGCATTTGCACGGTATCAGCGCAGATAAACACGTTATAACGCATTGCCAGAGTCATCACCGTTCTGGATTGACTTACTTCGCTGGAAAGTACCTGGGCTACTCAATTCAAGGCTATCATGGCTCCTGGTCTGAATGGGGTAACGATGCGACCACACCCGTGGAAAGTATATGAACTGGCTATTCGCAAACTGTCAGAGACTCTTGCCCAAACACTTGATATCTAGACTGATAGGCTTCGCTGCGGCTACAAACACTGTTTGGTTAAAAACAATTCTGATTAATACTTTCTGTGCTTTTTACAAAATTAACTGGCAGGAAGCAGCGCGACCTGACCCAATGGCCTACACCAGCTTTAACGACTTCTTCTCGCGAGAGCTCAGACCCGGCTGCCGACCCACCACCGGGCGCTTCAGTTCCCCCGCTGATGGGCTAGTCTCAGCATCAGGTCACTTGGAGGCCGGACAATTAATCCAGGCTAAAGGCATATATTATAAACTTGATGCTCTCGTGGGTGACCAGATATCTGATCAGTTCTGCAATGGCAGCTACCTGACCGTATATTTGGCGCCGCACGATTATCACCGGGTTCATTTCCCTTGTAACGGCCAGTTACGATCCAGCCACTACATACCGGGGGACTTGTACTCTGTTAATGCCGCAACAACTGAGCACATTGATGGCCTGTTTACCCGTAATGAGCGTCTCGTTTTCCGACTCAGCACTGCCCAGGGCGAGCTGATTATGGTCATGGTGGGTGCGATGATTGTTGCCGCCATGCAGGCGGTATGGAACAGCAGCCCTTATAAAGCCGGGTGCACAATCCAGGAATCGTTCGACCAGTACATGGTTGAGCAGGGCCATGAAGCCGGCCGGTTCCTACTAGGGTCAACGGTAATTTTGATAACCAACTGGCGCACTGACTGGCGTGTCTGCTCGGGTGATAAATTAAGGGTAGGGGAGAATCTTGAGCTTTAACCTAGTGCTAGCTTACCGGCCAAACAAAGGGCATAACCTCAGCTATATTTTCTGCTTCCTGCCACACCATCATCAAACGATCAAGGCCCATTGCAACACCAGATGTTCTCGGTAACTCGGAAACCGCTGATAACAATCGCTGGTCAATGTCCATACGAGGCAGGCCCCGATTAACTCTATATTGATTCCACTGCTCAAATCGCGACTGCATAGCGATTGCATCGGTTAGTTCCTGGTAGCCATTGGCAAGTTCAATTCCTTGGACATATAACTCAAATCGCCTGGCCGTCTGTCCTGCCTCATCGACCTCTGCCATTGCAGCCTGGCAAACAGGGAAATCAACCACCCAGGTCAGTCCTGAAAATTTGGCTACAATACATTCAGAAAAGAGATAATCAAGACAGTCGGAGCGCTCCATTTCATCATCAAAATCCCCAAGATGATTCACCTCCTGCTGGGTAGTTTCTTGAATGAGACTTTTAAGTTCAGCTATCGGGACGATATTTGGGTCGACGCCAAATTCAGTCAAAAACGATTCCCTGTAGGATACTTGGCTGGGTTCTTGGGTCCAGTCAGTCTTGCCATCGGGCAGGCTTCTAATCAGGGCCAGAACCTCTTTCATCAAATCGCCTAATTCAAATTCTGGCTGATACCACTCCAATATAGAAAACTCAGGATTATGCAATCGGCCCTGATCAGCTTGTCGAAAAGCAGGACAGATTTGGAATATTGCCTGCCCATAGGTTGCCAAAACTCGTTTCATAGCAAATTCAGGCGAGGTCTGGAGAAAGTGTCGATCGTCCTCGATGAGGACTTCCATACTCTGCAAATGACAATCGGGCGAACCTCTCCAGCCAAGTACTGGCGTACTGATTTCAGTCACGCCTCTTTCCTGAAAAAATGCCCTGATAACCCGATTGAGTCGATCACGTGCTTGAAGTGCTTGCCACGAGGGCTGGGCCCGCCACTGTTTCATGGTTCAGCTACTTTTGCCTCTACCTTGATATTCTCCGGTTCTAGTATCGACCCGAACGATTTCTCCGATGTTGATGAACAAAGGGACCTTAACGACTGCGCCGGTGGTCAAGGTTGCTGGTTTAGAGCCTCCACTGGCGGTATCGCCCTTAAGCCCGGGATCGGTTTCAGCAACTTCAAGTTCAACAAAGTTTGGCGCAATCACGAGAATCGGTACTTCATCCCAGAGGGTGACAGTACATTTCTCAGTTTCCTTCAGCCATTGCATGGCATCACTAACTGCAGCTTTATCCGCTGCCAACTGCTCGTAACTGCCATCGGTTCGCATGAAGTGCCAATACTCGCCATCGGTATACAGATATTCCATATCGTATTCCATGACATCAGCTCCCTCGAGCGATTCACCAGATTTGAAAGTCCGTTCCCAGACTCTTCCGCTTTTCAGGTTTTTAAGCTTAACCCGATTAAAAGCCTGGCCTTTGCCAGGCTTTACAAATTCATTTTCAACAATACTGCAGGGCTCTCCTTCAAGCAGAACCTTAAGTCCTGATTTAAATTCATTAGTAGAAAAACTAGCCATAATTCCAGGTTCCTCATTTGTCTGCACCACATAATACAGGCAATATCCTTCAAATTCATTGCATCAACCCCAGTAACCTGCCTCTGCCTCAACTACCGCCCCGAAGACTGACTCTCAACTGCACTTCGGCAACACTACTTGAGACACTCGCCAGGCTAGCACCCACCCTTCAATGACACTGACTTTAGTAACCTGTGTTCTAGAGCCAGCTCAATCTGGTCGCACCCTATTAGTGATTATCATGCTCTCTATCGCTGATTCCTAACAGGAAGAGAATACTATCAAGACCCAATTGAGAAATAGCATGATCGCTGCTATCACGAACGATTGCCTTAGCATGGTAGGCAATGCCCAATCCCGCGGCTGCTAGCATTTCGATATCATTAGCGCCATCACCCACAGCAATAGTCTGTTCCATGGCAATCCCTTCTTTTCCAGCTAATTCAGAGAGGATGTCTGCTTTTGCTTGTGCGTCAACCACTGGCCGGACAACTTCACCAGTCAGCTTTCCATCAATGATGGAAAGCTCATTTGCGTATACATAATCAACCCCTAACTTGGCTTTCAGGAAATTACCAAAATAGCTGAACCCTCCTGAGATTATGGCAGTTTTATAACCCAGGGTTTTCAATGCTGGAAACAGGACTTCGACTCCTTCCGTCAACGGTAATTGCTGGGCAATTTCAGATAGGGTTTGCACGGGTAATCCAGCCAAAAAGCTGACTCTCTGGCGCAGACTTTCCTGAAAATCCAATTCTCCACTCATGGCTCTCTCTGTTATCTCAGAGACTTGCTGACCGACACCGGCGGCTAACGCTAATTCGTCGATGACCTCGGTATCTATCAGAGTGGAATCCATATCAAAAGCAATCAACCGTCGATGCCTCCTGAAGATACCATCCTCCTGAACTGCTATATCGATATCAAGCCGACCGGCCAAAGCGATTAAATTCTCACGAAAATCAAGAGACGGCTCTCCTCTGAGTGAAAACTCTACGCAGGCTCGAGTTGTTTTCTGGTCATCCTGAAGTGGGATTCTGCCTGAGAGTCGAGTGATCTTATCTATATTCAAATTATGCTGAACGATCATCTTAGACACCGCTGCAACATGACTGGCTTTGATCTTCCTGGCGAGCAGCGTCAGAATAGTACGACGTCGGCCCTGCTGTGCGACCCATTGCGAATAGTGGGCCTGATCAACCGAATTAATATTAATACTCAATCCAGCTTGTTCGATATCAGCCTGTATACGCTGTAGAAGTACCTCAGTTGGTTTGGTTAGTTCTGTAAGAATTCCTAAATTCAGATAATCATGAATAACGGCTTGACCAATATCGAGTATGGTCACATCCATCTCACTTAGTATTGCAGTCACTAAAGCCGTCAATCCCGGCTTATCTTTCCCGGTGATATTGATCAGTGCTAGATTATTCATGAATCGTATCTATGTGACAGGAATTGTATTATCCCTTATTAATACAACTGCGAACAGTCACTAGATGGAATGCGCTATACTCCGAGCCTGGAATGCTGGCCTTATTTATTATGCTTGAATCTCGATTAAGACTTCTGGCTGCCCTGACAACGCCCCTGATCATCAGCGCTGTCATAACAGTTGCCGGAATTCTGATACTTCCTTCCGATACACTGGATATCAAAAATAAGAAACTGCATCAAAGTGCTGCCAATCAAATTGCACGGGTTGCTGCTGATTACCTGGCCAAGCGTGACCTGTTGTCTCTGAATGTGATGGTCGATGATCTGTCCCATGAACCCCATATTTCTTTAGCCGCTATCTATGATCCACAAAACAGATTACTGGCCCAAAGCGGCCTGGCTCAATCCAGTTCAACCCGCCTGACGGCAGAGATCAGTTCCCAAACGGAATCTCTAGGTCGTTTGGTGGTGGAGTTCGAAGATACACCAAATTCCGGCTTTCTGGCTCTCATTTTATGGAGTTCAGTCTTCGTATACAGCCTCCTCATCACCTTGGTTTGCACTCTGGCTTACTTCTTCGGAGACTTTCTGATGCTTTGGGTCACAGGTCAGTCTCGTCCTAAACCAGCTGCAAATGAAACTAACAAGACTATCCATGCTTCAATGCAGGCGAGCCTTTCCTGTTCCTTATTGGCAATGAAATTAACCCCCCAGCGTCTTATCCCTGACCAGGAAATAGTAAAACAATGCCAGGCACTGCAAGGTAATCTTTTTGAATTAACAAGCGGTGAATACGAGGTGCATTTCCGCTCAGACCAACACCTCCCCAACTGCCTTGAGTTTACCCGTTTTATTGAGCAACTGGTGTCTACATCTGAAGGTCGGCTGCAGGCTAAAATGGCTCTGTCACAAGGCCTGTTTGAAGACCATGAAGACATTAAAAAGCGCGTTCGGTATCTGGCCTCTCTGAGCCCCGGCAAGCCTTTAATCAGCAAATCGGTTTATGACGAATTGACGCAGAAGACAAGTGAAACCACTGAGGCCGCCATGGCTTCGATCTTCAGCCACTACGACATCAAGCCGTTCCACTCTCCCATGGCTTCAGACATCGAACTGTTTACCCTGCAAGCGCGGTCTGACCAGGAATCTGAGCACAACATCAGCTGACGCCGACTCGAACAGGCACAAAAAAACCTGATGGTTTCGCTCTAAACGAACCTAACGGTTTCAACTCTTGCGAATCAGCGTGACACCATCCACTTTCTGAAATCCCCGAGGCAGTTTCAAGCCACGTCGAGCCCTTTCACCTTTATAATGGGCTAACTCCTTCATGGTAAGGTTAATATGGCGCTTACCTGATAACACCATCAGCGTGTCGCGTTCACCGAAAGCAACAAGATAAGACATGGTCTCGAACCGATTTCGGACATCCGCTGCGGGAATATTAATAATTTTATTACCTTTGCCCTTGGCCAGTTCGGGAAGGTCTTTCACCGGGAAAATAAGCAGTCTACCTTGGCTGGTAAAGGCGGCTATAAAATCGTTTTCTCGATCAAACACCGGGACTGGCTGCAAAGCAACGGAGTCTTGAGGCGTTCTTAAGAAGGCCTTGCCGGCCTTATTCTTACTGATCATATCTTCGAGCCGGCCGACAAACCCATAACCGGCATCACTGGCTACCAGGTAACGACCTCCACGTTCCCCCAACAGTAAGCCAATGAAATGGACTCCTGGCGGTGGATTTACTTTGCCCGTGAGCGGTTCTCCCTGGCCTCGAGCCGAGGCTAGATTGTGTGCAGGTAATGCATAGGTTCGGCCCTTTGAGTCGAAGAAAACAGCATCCTGATCCGACTTGCCATGTGCCATCACCAGAAATTCATCACCTGTACGGTAACTTAGCTCTTCACCCTTGATTTCATGACCCTTGGCAGCCCTCACCCAGCCTTTCTGTGACAACACAACCGTCACGGGTTCACTCGACAATAATTCTCGCTCAGTGAAGGCCTGGGCTTCCTGTCTGATAACAATCAGTGAGCGGCGACTATCACCATAGACCTTGGCATCCTCGGTCAACTCTTTCTTAACAAGAGTCTTCAACCTGGCCTTTGAACCGATGGTTTTTTCCAGGTCAACCCGTTCGGCACTAAGTTCTGCCTGCTCACCGCGTATCTTCTGTTCTTCGAGTTTAGCTAACTGTCGCAATCGAATATCGAGTATGGCATCGGCCTGCCGCTCAGACAGGTCATAACGAGCCATCAAGACCTGCTTGGGCTTATCCTCAGTGCGAATAATATTGATGACTTCATCAATATTCAGGAAAGCAACCAGCAAGCCTTCAAGAATATGCAAACGATCGAGAATTTTTTCGAGACGGTACTGAAGACGCCTGATAACTGTGTCAGATCGATAAGCCAGCCATTCCGTCAACAATTTTTTCAAAGAGCAAACACCGGGCCGGCCGTTGAGCTGAATAACGTTCATATTGACACGATAGGTTCTCTCCAGATCGGTACTGGCAAAAAGATGACTCATCAACTGAGTCTTATCAACCCGGTTACTTCTGGGAATAACAACAATTCGAGTCGGATTCTCATGGTCTGATTCATCTCGAAGGTCAGCAACCATAGGTAACTTCTTTGCCTGCATTTGCGCCGCGATCTGCTCGAGTACTTTGGTTCCGGATACCTGATAGGGAAGCGCTGTAATAACGATGTCATTTTCTTCAACTTCATAGATCGCCCTTGCCCGCACCGAGCCTCGACCCGTTTCATAGGCTTGTCTGATTTCCTCGACCGAGGAAACAATTTCGGCACCACTGGGGAAATCAGGGCCCTGAACATGTTCCATCAGCTCGGCCGTTGTCGCACTGGGTTGATCCAGAAGTCTCAAACAGGCACTAACTACTTCATTTAAGTTATGAGGCAGAATATCAGTCGCCATCCCAACAGCAATTCCAGTCCCGCCATTCAGTAGCAGGTTCGGCAATCTTGCAGGCAACGACAATGGCTCTTCCATGGTGCCATCGAAATTAGTCGCCCAATCGACCGTACCTTGACCTAATTCCGTCAGTAAAACTTCAGCGTATCGAGTCAATTTTGATTCTGTATAGCGCATCGCAGCATAGGATTTTGGATCATCCGGAGATCCCCAGTTACCCTGCCCGTCAACCAACGGGTATCGATAAGTGAATCGCTGCGCCATGAGCACCATTGCTTCATAACTGGCCGAGTCACCATGCGGATGATATTTGCCAATCACATCGCCAATGGTCCTTGCAGACTTCATATATTTGGCATCCGCGTTCAAGCGAAGTTCTGACATAGCGTAAATAATTCTTCTCTGAACGGGTTTCAAACCATCGCCAATATGAGGCAAAGCACGATCATTGATAACGTACATTGCATAGTTTAAGTAGGCGCTTTCAGTAAATTCCGCTAACGACTGGGATTCAGTAGAGTCGGGCCCAATAAGATCACTCATAAGTTGTTCCTGATGATTTAAATTATCTCGGCTCGATCGCCCTTGCTTTCAAGCCAGGATTTTCTGTCCGAGGCGCGCTTTTTCGACAACAGCATATCAAGCAGTTCATTGGCCAGGTCTTCATCATCGATTTTCAACCGCACAAGGCGCCTTGTATCAACTGCCATAGCAGTCTCCCTTAGTTGCAGCGCATTCATTTCTCCCAATCCTTTGAATCGCTGCACTGCAACTTTGCCTTTCATTTTCTGGCTCTCGATACGATCGAGAATAGATTGTCGTTCGCTTTCATCCAGGGCGTAAAACACTTCTTTGCCAACATCCACACGATAAAGAGGTGGCATGGCAACATATACATGACCCTCTGACACTAAAGCGGGGAAATGCCTTACAAACAAGGCAATCAGCAAACTGGAGATATGCAGGCCATCCGAGTCGGCATCGGCTAGAATACATACCTTGCCATAGCGCAGACCCGTCAAATCCCTTGAACCAGGGTCAATACCCAAAGCAACCGAGATATCATGAACTTCCTGAGAAGCTAGGATATCTGCGGAATCTACCTCCCAGGTATTCAGAATTTTACCTTTGAGGGGCATGATTGCCTGGGTTTCACGGTCTCTGGCCTGTTTAGCCGACCCGCCAGCTGAGTCACCTTCAACAAGAAACAGTTCTCCTTGCATGGCGTCCTGACAGGAACAATCGGTCAGTTTCCCGGGAAGAGCCGGACCGGTGGTGACCTTTTTCCTCGCTATTTTCTTGCCTGCCCTCAAACGGCTCTGAGCATTTAAAATAGCCATCTCAGCTAGTTTCTCTCCATCTTCAACATGGTGGTTAAGCCACAGACTGAAACTATCTTTGACAGCATTAGAGATGAACGCGACTATCTGCCGGCTATTGAGTCGTTCTTTCGTCTGCCCGGAAAATTGTGGATCAAGCATCTTGGCAGAAAGCACATAGCAGCAGCGTTCCCAGATATCTTCTCCGGAAATTTTTAAGCCACGTGGCACGAGATTACGGAATTCACAGAATTCGCGCAGTGCCTCAAGCAAGCCTGACCTGAGGCCATTTACGTGAGTGCCGCCTTGCCCGGTGGGAATCAGATTGACATAGCTTTCGGTAATAATCGTGCCACCTTCCGGTAACCACTGGACAGCCCAATCAACAGCTTCTTCCTTACCTTCCATTGAACCAGTAAAAGGCAGCAAAGGTAACAACTCATATCCACGAAGCTCAGCAAGAAGATAGTCTTCAAGACCAGATTCATAATGCCATTCAAATTGTCGCTCGGTTTCATCCGCCGAATCATCTGTAAAAAAAACTCTTAGTCCTGGGCAGAGCACTGCTTTGGCCCGTAGCAGGTGTTTCAGCCGGGTGACAGAAAACCTGGGTGAATCGAAATATAAAGGATTAGGCCGAAAGTTAATAAGGGTACCGGTATTACGTTTATTGATACTGTCCTTAACCGTTAACTCGGATTTTTTTTCTCCTCCCTGAAAAGCCATATGGTGCAATTTGCCATCTCGCTTAATAAAAACTTCGAAGCTTTCTGAGAGTGCATTGACCACTGATACCCCAACCCCATGAAGTCCTCCTGAAAATTTATAATTGTCGTTATTAAATTTCGCACCGGAGTGTAGCCGCGTTAAAATCAGTTCAACCCCTGAAACCTTTTCTGTTTTATGTGTATCGACTGGCATACCTCGACCATTGTCGCTGACTGACATCGAACCATCAGCCCGGAGCGTAACTCGAATCTCGGAGGCATAGCCTTCCAAGGCTTCATCCACACAATTGTCAATGACTTCCTGAGCCAGATGGTTAGGCCTGCTTGTATCTGTATACATACCGGGTCTTTTCCGAACCGGTTCAAGACCTTCTAAAACTTCTATTGAATCTGCTTGATAGGAACCTGCCATAGCTAAATTAAACCACTCTTATTGACTAGAAAATATTTGGACAGAGACAAATACTTCGATGCCGAAGTACTAAAACGGAACCGCAAACTTTGCCTGTACAGATGATTCGACTGACTATCATCAAGTAGGATCACCCACCTTGTTTACTAAAACTCGATGGCGTTAGAGTATAACGTTAAACGAAACTAAGGGATATCAGGAAGCGCAAATTGGCAGTGGGTTTATTGCCAGGCCACTACTCAGGCACTGCGCCAGTAACTCTCCCAGGAAACAATTTATCTGAGACTTCTCATCAGGTAAATGCATGTCTGGATTAGGCTGTTCGTAGCGCTGCCGAATCGATCGATGATGATCAAAACGTATCACTTCCGCAGTCGCCAAATCATGATAAATTCTTACTTCCAGGCTCGGTA
This sequence comes from Gammaproteobacteria bacterium, assembly GCA_018666555.1. GTDB lineage: Bacteria > Pseudomonadota > Gammaproteobacteria > Pseudomonadales > Azotimanducaceae > UBA9926. The sequence goes on along the minus strand of JABIZD010000035.1, from coordinate 16,963 downwards.
ACCGCATCCATTCCGGCAGCAATCTATCTCCGCTTATCTCAACTTGCAAACAAGTCGTGTAAGGACATCGCTCAATAACGGAAAGCTTCACTAAAGCGATTTCTTCGGAGGGTCCAGCCAACCCGAATTCAAGCTCATCCTGTTTATCCATAGCAGGGAAAAGTTGCTGCAATTTAATAAAATTAGCATCACAGGTAGCAATATCCCTGACTAAATCGGGAACGTAGCGACGGTTTTTCTTGATTCCTGTGTTACTCATAAATTCAACCCTGAATACTGGATAAGCCTATCACGTTTAAAGCCAGCCTTAATCATCGAATTTTACCCATCACTACCCTGCGTATCTAACCTAACCTGGCGCTAGTCATGAAGGCAAACAGGGAAATGCTCGATGCTATTGGAAGCGCACAGCAGAAAAAAATGCCTGGATCAGTTGTCCAGGTACCAACCGATCAACCCAGGCTTGCCTCGCACATCGAACCCTGGGAGGTAAGGCGCTGTCTAATGGTACTAAGGACAATAATGCCGATGCTGAGATGGTCTCGTTTTCAGATGACAAAAGGCTCATATCAAAGTCGATTGCGGCAACCCTAAATCAACACGCTAGAAAATCCTGCAGCCTAGGCTCATATTCGAACAGTGCTAGCTAACAAAAGCCAATGGACAAGCATCGGGCAGATGATTTAGATGCCAGGGCCTGTCTCTAAAAGATGTCCGCTTAATGTAGTGCGTCAGTTGCAAAGGTGAACCCAGCTTCATCCTGCCCAGGCAAGATACTGATCAATGGATCAATGGATCAATGGATCAATGGCAATATCCTGACACCGTTTCGTAGTCCACCAGGATACACCTGAATCTCAGCCCCTAAAAACCTTGGCTAGCGCCTGTTTAAGGCTTAACGCTACAGGCCTTGCTTGATGAATTTGAATATGGTTTTATCATGAAACTAAATTCATCTTTCCCACCTGGGAAGCAACTAAAAAATTGACGGGATAAGGGAACATGATAAAGCTTTACGGTCTTCGCATGAGCAACTACTACAGCCTCACCAAAGCTCTACTGATTGAAAAGGGCGTAGATTTTGAGGAGGTAAAGAGACCTCCTAGCCAGAAGGAAGACTTCCTCATGCTCTCGCCTATGGGTAAAATGCCAGCCATAGAAGCCGAAGGCGTTTACCTGTCTGAATCAATCGCAATTGCAACCTATCTGGAAAGTCTGCAACCCAAACCCGCATTACTTCCTGCAAACACCATGCAAGCAGCCAAAGTAATGGAACTGGTATGTCATCTCAAGCTGGATGTGGAACTGGTGGCCAGACGCTTGTTACCCGAGGCCCTGTTCAAACAGCCGGTCAGCGAAGAAACCAAAGCAGCCGTCAAAACCGACCTGGCCAAGGGTATGAAAGCTGTTGACCGCCTTTTTGTCGGCACACCTTATGCCGCCGGTGAGCAGGTGACCCTGGCTGACTTCTACACCTTCTATAGTCTCGGCATGGCTTCCGGCATGGTAAGAGCGATCTACGGTGAAGATTTACTCGCGGAATATGCAACGATACGGGGAGTCCAGGCGCTGATGGCCCAGCACCCTAGTGTTCAGCGCGTCGAAACAGAAAAAACCGCCTGATCAGATTCCTTTAATTTTCCCTGGCAAATGAGCCAACAACTTATCGGCATCCAAATATGAAATACAAAAAGTTCGATCAAATGAACTGCTCCCTGGCACAAACACTAGACATCATAGGTGAACGCTGGACCCTGCTGATTCTACGAAACGCTTTCTTAGGTGCACGTAGGTATAGCCAATTTCAAGAGAATCTCGATATCGCTCGTAACATCCTCTCTTCAAGGCTGAAACGTTTAGTTGCAGAGGACATTCTGAAAAAGGCAGCAATAACAGAGGGAGCCCATGCCGAATATCGATTAACTGATAAAGGGTTGGCTTTACAACCCGTGCTGTTATCTATGACACACTGGGGAGATCAGTATAAAGCCAATCCGAAAGGTGCGCGATTGACCTTCGTTGAGCGCGATACCGAACTACCCATCCGACAAATGGCCGCCATCAGCCAGGATGGCCGAACATTATTATGCCGTGATATTAGGGCTGTGCCCGGCCCTGCTTTACGGCCTGGGACAGGAACCAATAACCCAGGGACTGAAATCATGAGGAGAAAACTATGCAACCAGTTTGTTTAGTGATTGGTGCAGGCGCCGGTATTGGCGGTCATGTAGGAAAACAATTTGCTGCAGCAGGTTATCACTCGGTGCTATGTCGGCGCAGTGATCAGAACGGGTTGAATACACTGGTCACGGAAATCGAGGCGAACGGCGGCAGCGCTACGGGTTTTATCCTCAATGCCATTGAAGATGGCGCGCTTGAAGAACGTATCAGTGCTATTGAAGCAGACATCGGACCGATTGAAGTAGTGATCTATAACCTCGGTGCACAGATCGGCAATCGCACCCTGGCAGACACCAGCTATAAAGCATTTGAGATGGGCTGGAAAATGGCTACTTTTGGGCTTTTTCGAACCGCAGCCAGTGTCTGTCCATTAATGGAAGAACGCGGCAAAGGTACTATTTTAGTCACCTCAGCCACATCTGCTGTACGCGGTAATGCCGGGCAACACTCCCACGCGGCTGCCATGGGTGGCCGCCGCATGTTATGCCAATCGCTGAATGCACAATTTGCTGCCAAAGGCATTCATATCGCCCACATTATCGTTGACGGTGCTGTAGACGCGCCCGACACCCTTGGGAAAATGCTGGGCAAAGAACAGTTCCAGAAACTCAGGGAATCCAAAGGCATGGAACACGATGGGCTAATGCTGCCTGCAAAAATGGCGGAAACCTACTTTCACATTGCCCAACAGCATCGATCAGTTTGGACCCACGAACTCGACATGCGTTCGTTTACGGATCTTGCCTGGTGGAACCACTAGCAACTGCAGTCAAAAAATACCTAGCTGAGTCGATGCAAGTTGCTCTGGCCTAGAGAATGAAACCTTCATTGATTAAGACAAAGGTGAAAAAATGATCAGTCTATCTTTTCAGCGAGTCCTTATTGGCAGTATGCTGATCCTGTTGGGATCCATGCTGTCGGCTGCCACCAGCCCGGCCACCTCCGACGCAACCATTTACGTTGCCAAGAAGATCATCACTATGGCTTCTCCGGAAGCAGCAACAGCGGTTGCTGTTCGAGACAAATTCATTATATCCGTTGGCAACCTTGAAGATGTCAAAGCCAGCCTAGGGAACCAAGCGTTTACCGTTGATGAAGTCTTCAAAGACAAAATCATCATGCCCGGCCTGATTGATAACCACTTGCATCCTGCTATGGCTGCATTAATTTTACCGATGAAATTCATCACACCCTTTGACTGGCGCTTTCCAGACAGAGAAGTCGCTGCCGTTCAGGGAGAAAAGCCTTACCGGCAGGCATTGAAAGATGGGGTCGCAAAAAGCAATAAAGACTCCTGGTTTCTGACCTGGGGTTATCACCAATACTTTCATGGTGATATGTCACGTAGTTTCCTGGATAGTATCTCTATCGATCAGCCCATCATCGTCTGGCATCGAAGTTTTCACGAGCTTTTTGCCAATACAGCAGCACTCAGGATCATGGCCATAGAATCCGACCATGTTGCAGGCCACCATCACGTCGACTTCAATCGGGGGCATTTCTACGAAACAGGCCTTCGCGTCGCAATGGCTAAACTCGCACCCATCGTACTTGCTCCTGAAAAATTCAGGCAGGGTCTGGAACTCACCAGAAAAATAGTTCACAACGGCGGTATCACAACGATTGCGGATATGGCAGCAGGCGGATTTAACTTTGAAGAAACCTGGCCTATCGTTTCGGAGGTTTTTGGTGCTGCTCCGTTTCGCACATTGATGATTGCCGACAGCCGAAGCTTTGGCAGCCCGGCCGGTGGTGCGGAAAGCCTGAAACGGATGGCTAGATTACAAGCCCTGGAAAACTCGAAGATACGGTGGGTCAAACAGGTCAAACTATTTGCCGACGGCGCATTTTACTCGCAACTAATGCAAATGAATCCGCCTGGTTATCTCGATGGCCATGAGGGTGAGTGGCTTATGGAGCCGGAAGATCTGCTGCAGCAAGCAAGACGATTCTGGCGGGCAGGCTACCAGATACACGTCCATACTAATGGTGACAAGGGAACCGATGTCGTCATTGACGTATTGGAGACATTACTGCGAGAGACTCCAAGGCAAGACCACAGGTTCACCCTGCATCATCTAGGTTACGCCACGGCTGCCCAGGCAAAAAGACTGGGCGAACTCAATGCTTATGTTTCGGCGCAACCCTATTATCTTTATACACTGGGAGAAAAGTACTCGGAGATTGGTCTGGGCCCAGACCGCGCTGAGAAGATATTCCTGGGCCGGGAACTTCTCGATGCCGGTGTGCCAATATCGCTTCATTCCGACTTTACTATGGCGCCGGCAGAACCACTCAAACTGGCCTGGGTGGCAGCGAATCGGCTGACCGCATCAGGAAAAGTGCTCGCTCCTGAGCTCAAACTGAGTCGTGACCAGGCCTTAAGGGCCGTCACCATTGAGGCTGCTCGAGCCATTCAGATGGAAGATCAGATCGGCAGCATTACCCCCGGTAAGAAGGCAGACTTCACGATCCTGAACCAGGACCCTTATGCAGTTGCAATTGAAAATCTGCACAAGATTCCCATATTTGGTACCGTATTTGAAGGTGACATCTACCCGATCCAGTGACTTCTTTACAACACCAGAAAACCCTTACAAGGCGCTCAGAGCAGCAATACTCATTAAAACTGCTTGGGTTTAGGGCTATGAATCATCTATTGAAGCCCCGGCTATGTCTGCGGCACGATGCAAGCCTCTAAGTCCTACGTCCACAGGCCACCTTCAATATCGGTGAACTCGACAATAATCTGCACCTGAGCACTGACACCTGCTGACATACCGTTAAGGGCGATCCGTACTAAAATCAACCTGTAGAAGGTGCCATTGCGTAATTACCGGTTACTTATCGGCAGGCAAAGCTATTCGAAACTCAATCTGATAAATGATAATCTCCAAAAGCCTGCAACTAACCAAGAGAATAATGCTATGTGGGGAAACTATCTACGGACTCTGTTGTTGTGCCTTATGCTGACAGATCCTGCCATGGCAGAGGTTAATTACACCTATGTGCTTGCGGGAGGTAGGGTAATTGACCCGGAAACCGGTCTTGACGCTATTCGTAACATCGGGGTGAAAGATGGCGTTATTAGCAAGATAAGCGATGCACCACTGCAGGGTATCGAAACCATCGATGTATCATCTCTAGTCGTATCGCCAGGTTTCATTGATATCCATAGTCACACTCCAACGCCGCTTGGCCAGAAATATCAGGTTCTGGACGGTGTAACCACGGCACTGGAACTCGAAGCAGGTGCATTCCCGGTGGATCAATATGGCTACCACCTACAGGCTGGCTCAAGACTTAACTACGGAGCCTCTGCCGCCTACGGCAATATGCGCAACGAAGTCATGCACGGCGTTCGTCAGCCGCATTTGACAGACCCTCCGCAGCTGCTCGGGCCGATGGGCTGGTGGTGGTCAATCAAGTCCCGATTTGGACAAGTCACAACTGCCAATACAAAAGTCGCCGAAGACGATGAACGAAACAGGCTAAGAGCATTGATCCATGAAGGGCTTGATCAGGGCGGCCTCGGTATTGGCCTACCCCTGGACTACTATAGCGAGGGAATCGATCATGACGAGCTACGGACTATTTTTACCGTTGCCTCCGAACGTTCGGTCCCGATATTTGTGCACATTCGTCGAGGTGTGAACGGAGACCCGACGGGCTTATTTGAAGTACTGGCGTTGACACGCGAAACCGGCGCGTCTCTGCATATCTGCCACATCACCCACAATGCAATGGTAAATCTGGAATTATTCCTTGCAGAAATCCGCAAGGCCCAGTCGGAGGGACTGGACGTAACAACGGAACTTTTACCCTATACCGCCGGTTCAACCTCAATCGGGGCAGCGGTATTCGGGCGAGACTGGCGCACGATTTTTAACATCGACTATGGTGATGTGGAATGGGCGGCAACAGGGGAACGATTTACCAAAGAGAAGTGGGAAGACTACCGCCAGCGTTATCCCGGTGGCCAGGTAGTACATCATTACCTGAGTGAATCCTGGAATCGTCGCGCAGTCATTGAACCTGGCTTAATGGTGGTTAGCGATCTTCTGCCAATGTTCACAGAAGAAAATAAAGTTGCGCCCCATAACGGCACTTTTGCCAAAACACTGGGGCGCTACTATCGCCAGGAAGGCTTGCTTGATTTGAACACAGCTATTAAAAAAATAACGCTGCTACAGGCACAGAGGCTTGAAAAATTTGCTCCCGCGTTTAGGAAAAAAGGTCGCCTGCAGGAAGGTGCTGATGCTGACCTGACAATTTTTGACCCCTTGACCATCATTGATCGTGCAACCTATAAAAATCCCTATCAACCTTCTAAAGGAATACACCACGTCATCGTTAACGGTAGCTTCGTTGTAAGGAATGCAGAGCTGATCGAAGACGCGTTTCCAGGCAAGCGCCTGAGCACTCATGACTAAATCAGGGTATCTGTCGGCTGCCCAGATCGATGCGTTTCGAACTGACGGGGTTGTTCACTTACGTAACGCATTTTCACCATCCTGGATCAACAGGCTGGCTCAAGGACTTGATGAGGCTATGCAGCATCCGAGTCCACGGCATTCCGTACGACGAGTCAAGGACGACTTTTCCAGTTACCAGGAAGATTACTGGGTCTGGTCAAGTATTCCTCAGTTCGAGGCGTTCCTGCGAGAGTCTCCAGCCGCGGGTTATGCGGCCCGGCTGCTTAATGCCAGTCGTATTAATCTGGTAATGGACAACTGGTTCGTGCGCGAAGCGGGTAGTCACGCCAGAGCACCCTGGCATCATGATGTGTCCTATTTCGATTTTGAGGGGAGAATGTGTGCCTTCTGGATTCCACTGGAAGCTTGTCGCGCCGGTCAGGGCATTGAATTTGTACGCGGTTCTCACCTATGGGAAAAACGCTTCATGAGGGTCTATTTTGATGGCCATCAATTGGCATCAGAACCTGGATGGATAAACGGCAGGTTCTACCAACCTCCGCCAGACATAGACCAGAACCGCGACCAGTACGACCTTATATCCTTCGGGGTTGAACCCGGTGATTGCCTTTGTTTTGATATCAGACTGCTGCATGGAACATCTCCCGACCACCTGCCTGAAACACGGCAGCGGCGATTCACTGTGAGAATGGCCGCAGAAGACGGCTGTATTCGCTATCGCGGCGACTGGACCAAGCCAGAAAGAAGAGAATTTGAGCTGGCGGGACACCAAGATGGAGACCCACTAGACAGCGAGTTTTTCCCGCGTTTGTGGCCCATTCCCTAATACTAGGTAATACTGCAAAAGCAGAAGACAAATTAAAGGAGAAGTTATGCACCTGGCCAGATTCCCGCGTTTGCGGTTCGCTCACCTACCCACTCCACTGGAACCTATGGAGAATCTGTCGCGTCTGCTGGGTGGCCCCAACCTCTGGGTGAAACGAGATGATTGCACAGGATTAGCTGGAGGAGGAAACAAGACTCGTAAGCTCGAGTTCCTGATAGCTGACGCCCAGGCCAAGGGTGCCGACACCATCATTACCCAGGGTGCCGTGCAATCCAACCACGCCAGACAAACTGCGGCAATTTCGGCCCGCATGGGATATGACTGCCACCTGTTATTGGAAAACCGAACTGGCTCCGAGGACCCTGATTTCCTGTCTAATGGCAATGTACTATTGGATGAAATATTTGGTGCGAGCCTGCATGACTTCCCAGCGGGTACCGACATGAATGCCGAAATGCAGACCCTGGCAGATAGCCTCGAAGACCAAGGCCGCAAGCCCTATATCATTCCAGGCGGTGGTTCCAATCGAATTGGCGCACTTGGTTACGCAAACGCAGCCTATGAACTCAATGGACAGTGCAATGATCTTGGCTTAAAAGTTGACAGGATTGTACATGGCACCGGCAGTACCGGGACCCAGGCAGGACTTATTGCTGGTCTGACAGCAATACACAGTGGCATAGGCGTGTTAGGTATAAGCGTTCGTGCTCCCAAGCAGGCACAGGAGGAAAATGTCTATCGCCTGGCTCAGGAAACAGCTGCTTACATTGGTTCCGCGAGTGCACTGTCACGGCATGACATTGTTGCAAACAGCGACTATGTTGGCGCAGGTTACGGTCTACCCACCGACGGCATGATTGAAGCCGTGGAGCTGACCGCCCGCCATGAATCCATTTTGCTCGACCCGGTCTATTCAGGCAAAGCCATGGCCGGACTCATTGACCTTGTCAGGCAGGGAGAATTTAAAGCAGGTGAAAATGTAGTCTTCATCCACACAGGCGGCTCCCAGGCCCTGTTCGGGTACCCTAGTCTATTTGGTAAGCGGGAGACTGATTAGTGGAGTACCTGAAGCGATCGTCTTCCACCCGTGTTGAAGACGACCCGCAAATAGCCAGTCGCGTTCAAGAAATGCTGAGAACCATTCGACATGAAGGTGAACCTGCTATTAAACGGTATGCCCGTGAGCTCGATGGCTGGGAGGATGAGTTCGTCCTCAGTGATGCCAAGAAAAAAATGCTGATTGATCAGGTGCCTGAACAGACCAAGTCTGATCTACAGTTTTCCCTGAAGCAGATAAATAGATTTGCCGAAGCACAGCGAGCCAGCCTCACAGAATTCGAAATCCAAACTGAGCCCGGAGTAGTCCTAGGCCAAAGACTGGTTCCAATACAAACAGTGGGCTGCTACGTACCCGGGGGCAGGTATGCACACGCAGCCTCTGCACTCATGAGTATTGCTACTGCCAGAGTTGCCGGTGTCTCTGAGATTATCGCCTGTTCGCCGCCGCGTGGCAGCAGTATCCATCCGGCCGTTGCCTATGCGATGGACCTGGCCGGTGTAAACGTTATTCTCGAGATGGGAGGTGTGCAAGCAATTGCCTCTATGGCCTTCGGGCTGTTTGGCAACCCCCCAGTCGATATGCTGGTAGGCCCAGGCAACAGCTATGTCGCCCTTGCCAAGAAAATGCTATTCGGAGAAGTGGGTATCGATGTCGTTGCTGGCCCGACAGAATCAGCCATAATTGCTGATTCGAATGCTGATCCAACCAGTATTGCCATTGACCTGATTTCCCAGGCTGAACATGGTCCTGATTCACCTGTGTGGTTGATTGTCGATGATCGAAAACTCGGCAATCAAGTAATGAAACTGGTGAAACACATCGCCTCAGGAATGCCAAATGCCGAAATGATAGATCATGCCTGGCAACATCATGCCGAAATCGTTTTATGCAGTGATCGCTCTGAGATGGTTGAAATCAGTGATCATTACGCGCCCGAACATTTGCAAATTCTCGCAGCTGACCTCGATTGGTGGCGAGAAAACCTTGCCAATTACGGCTCATTATTTTTAGGTGAAGGCAGTACCGTCACTCATGGAGACAAGTGCTCCGGAACCAATCACATCCTACCGACCCTGAAGGGCGCACGTTATACCGGTGGCCTGAATGTTCAGAAATTCATCAAGGTGCTGACCTGGCAGAAAATAGATGAACAGGCGAATCGGCTCATGAGTGCAACAGGTTCCAGGATATCCCGTGCGGAAGGCATGGAGGGCCACGCCCGCGCCTGCGACTGGCGATTACGTAAGTACTTTCCCGATGAAGAATGGAGTTTTACTGTACGAGCAACAGACGAGCTTGAGAACCAGCAGAAATGAGACAGTTCGAGAAATCATTTCTACAACAAGAAGCCCTGCCCGAGGCAGCCATTGAGTCGGCTGTCGAGATCATGCGCTCGGGTCGTTTGCATCGCTATGATGCGACTCCCGATAATCCAGGTCCTACAGCGTTACTCGAAAGCGAGTTTGCAGCCTATCAAGGCAGCAGCTATTGCCTTGCCTGTGCTTCCTGTGGCTATGCGCTCTATGTGGCGATGCTCGCGGCCGGGGTTAAGCCTGGTGATGTTGTCCTATGTAATGCGTTCACTCTTGCACCCGTACCGGGCGCTATTAATAACTGTGGAGCGATTCCTCTACTGGTTGAAACAAGTTCTGGGCTGACCATCGACTTGTACGATCTTGAGGCTAAAGCTGATCAAGCGGATTTCCTGCTCCTATCCCATATGCGCGGACACCTCGCTGATATGGATCAGATTGCAACTATTTGTCAGCGCTACAAAATTACCCTGATTGAAGATTGTGCCCATAGCCTCGGCGCCTGGTGGGGTGATCAGCGTAGTGGTAATTTTGGCGAGGTGAGCTGCTTTAGTACACAATCGTACAAGCACCTGAATTCAGGCGAAGGAGGCCTACTGGTGACTGATAATCCGGAACTGATAGCCAAGGCCATCATCCTGTCAGGATCTTATATGTTATATGACCGACATCTGGCAGCACCTGACCCATCAGAGATGACCCGGTTTGCGAAGACCACACCGAACTATAGTGGGCGAATGGACAATCTGAGGGCTACGGTACTAAGAGCCCAGTTGCCAGAGTTAGATACGAATTGCGCCAGGTGGAACCAGCGCTACGCCGTCATAACTGAAGTATTGGCAAAAGTACCGGTTATTGAGCTACCCGACAGAAACCAACAGGAGAGATTTGTTGGTAGTTCAATACAGTTTCTTTTACCGGGTTTGACTCAGTTGCAGATGACCGCCTTTGTATCAGACTGTGCCAGCAGGGGAATACAACTGAAATACTTCGGTAGCGAAGAACCGCACGGCTATACGAGTCGTTATGACAGCTGGGAGTATCTGGGTCAAAGTTATATATTACCCGCAACTCAGCAGCGCCTGAACTGTCTTGTTGATATGCGGATATCCCTGACCTTTAATCTGGATGACTGTCGACTAATTGCCGAGATTATCTCTGAGGTAGCAACAGCTCATGGTTGATCAACGGCGAACCGTAGGCGTTCTGGGAGGGATGGGCCCTCAGGCAACGGTCGATCTGTTACAAAGAATTGTCCGCGGCACACCTGCTGCTGATGATGCCGGTCATATCCGCATCCTCGTTGATAATAATCCATTAGTCCCATCTCGTATCGACTATATCCTACATCAACGAGGTGAAAACCCGGCCCCGGTTTTGGTCAAGATGGCTCAAGGCTTATCAGCGCAAGGCGCAGACTTCCTGATTATGCCCTGTAATACAGCGCATCTTTATGCAACTGAAATTTCATCCGCCGTCCCTATTCCCTTTATCAATATGGTTGACGTCACAGTGCGATCAGTCATTAGCTCAAATGCATCTACGCAACGGGTAGGTTTACTGGCCTCTACCGCCGTAATTCAAACCGGACTGTTTGAGGACGCATTTCAGGCAAAAGGCATATCAGTGATTTCACCTGGAGAGGTATACCAGGAAATGACAATGACATTGATAAAACAGATGAAGGCAGGAAAACAAAACCTTACCGACAGGCAATGCCTCGCAGAGGTAGCGACAAGTCTCCTTCAACAACAGGCCGATTGCCTGATAATCGCCTGCACTGAACTGTCAGCGCTTGATGCTGATATGCCTGCGCAGATACCTGTGATCGATACATCTCAGTGCCTCGCAGAAGAAACAATAAAACTTGCACTTGGGAGCAAACCCTTATGAGCGATGGAATTGACCAGACGATCGACGCCGCCTTCAGACCCATTGCGGAAACTCTCGTCGATCTTGTTTTCGTGTCAATCGATGTTAACGGCACAGAGTTACCTCTGATTGTTGCCTGGCTTGTTATTGGGGCTACCTTTTTTACCGGGTATTTCCGCTTTATCAACATTCGCGGCTTTACCCATGCCATCAGCATCGTCAGCGGCAGGCAAGACAGCGAACCCAAGGCTCCAGGGGAAGTCTCTCACTTTCAAGCCCTTACCACAGCCGTCTCCGGAACCGTTGGTGTCGGTAATGTTGTCCATGTGGCTGTGGCGATTTCAATTGGCGGGCCAGGTGCCACTTTCTGGTTGATCGTAGCGGGCTTCCTCGGCATGGCTTCAAAATTTGTGGAATGTACGCTGGGGGTTAAGTACCGGCAGACCAACGCCGATGGTTCAATTTCAGGAGGACCCATGTTCTACATGGATAAAGGTTTCGCAGAACTGAATATGCCCAAAATTGGCAAGACCATGGCGTGGTACTACGCAATATGTATCATGCTCGGCTCGCTGGGTGCAGGCTGCATGTTTCAGGCCAATCAGGCCTATGTACAATTTGTTTCAGTCAGCGGCGGAGACACCAGCATCTTTGCCGGGCGTGGCTGGCTATTTGGTCTTATTCTGGCCCTGGTGACAGCAGCAGTCATCATCGGAGGCATCAAGAGCATTGCAAAAGTGACATCAAGGCTAGTTCCCTTTATGGCGTTACTCTACGTGACAACGGCTCTCATTGTTATCGGCGTCAACTACAGCAAACTTCCAGACGCAATTGCTTCGATTTTTACCAATGCATTCAGCCCGGAAGGGGTAACAGGTGGTGCGATTGCAGTGCTGGTACTTGGTTTTCGTCGAGCTGCATTTTCAAATGAGGCCGGGGTTGGTTCATCGTCAATTGCTCATGCCGCGGTCAAAACCAGAGAGCCATTGACTCAAGGTTTTGTGGCGATGCTGGAACCCTTTATCGATACCGTGGTTGTCTGCACCATTACCGCTCTGGTCATCACTGTTACTGTCTATGATCCTGCCATGCTGAATGACGGCCAGATCAGTGGCGTGGAACTGACTTCAGCTGCGTTCGCCAGCGTCTGGTCCTGGTTCCCCTATATACTGGCAGTGGTGATTATGCTATTCGCTTATTCGACTATGATTTCCTGGTCATACTATGGCCTTGAAGGCTTCATTTATATTTTCGGCGCAAGCAGAACATCAAAGCTGATTTTCAATTCTATCTTCTGCGCCTTCATCGTAATCGGTTGTACGACCCAATTAAGTTCTGTACTCGACTTTTCCGATGCCATGATATTTGCCATGGCCCTGGCTAATGTTGCCGCTCTCTACGTACTGGGTCCCGGCGTGAAGCGGGATCTGGAAGTCTATTGGCAGAAAAGACTCAATTAGAGGCAAAGCTGGCACCTTTTGTCGTTTAGCATTAGCAACTAATGCCAGGGAGTTCCGACCCTGTCTTTATTCGGGAGTTAGAAGCCACTCTGAAGTCGGTTCTTTAATTCGGACTCAACCAGCTCCAGCGCGCCCCGGTGTTTCAATACAGTTTCAAGACCAATAGCCTGCATATTCGAGCGCCTGTCCGGATCAAGCAGCAAAGCTCGGGTCTCCATGAGCAACTGGTCAGAATTCTCAACTGTCACCATGGCATCGACTGCTTGAAACTGTTCGGCTATCGCCTCAAAGTTATATAGCGAGTCTCCACAGACAATAGCTGTCCCAGCCAGTGCTGCCTCCATAAAATTATGGCCTCCACGGGGGATCATGCTACCTCCAACGAAAGCAATCTCTGAGACAGCATAGAAATAAACCAGTTCGCCCATGGCATCAAGCAGATAAACATCCTGGTCCGTTGTCAGCCGATCCTGCCGGCTGAAACTAGCCAAGCCTAATTTATTCTGGACCACTAACTTCTCAATTGATGCGCTCCTTTGAATGTGCCTGGGGGCAAGCACCAATACTAACTCAGGAATTTCTGGCTTAAGGGCTTGATAAACATCCAGTAAAAGCTGTTCCTCTCCTGGATGAGTACTAGCCGCCATCAATATTCTGCGTCCCCGGAACAAACCACTTAGCTGAGCCTTCCGGTCTTCTAAATCCTCAGGAAGATGCTGATCATATTTAATACTGCCAGTCACCGTCATACGACTATGAATAACACCCAAATCGGCAAAGCGAGCTTCATGAGAGGGTGATTGCAGCGCAAACCAGTCGACCTTCTGCAGCATCGGTAAGATCAGAGAAGGCCATCGCCTGTAGCCCCTATAGGACTTCTCCGACAAACGGCCGTTGATCAGGATCACGGCAACTGCGTGTTGAGCACACACATGTATGGTATTCGGCCATAACTCGGTTTCCATGGTCAGTAATGCAATGGGTTGTATACGATCAAGAAATCTAGCTACGAATCCTGGTAAATCATAGGGTGCGTAATAATTCAACACGCGATTACCTAGGTGCTGCTTCACCTGCTGCCTTCCTGCAGGCGTCATATTAGTCATGACAATCTCGAAGTTCTGAGCTAACAGTTTTTCGACCAGTGGAACTGCAGCAATGCTTTCACCCGCAGATACCGCATGTAGCCACAGTACCTGTCTGCTACTGGCGTTCCGGGGCACAAAACCAAACCTCTGCTGCAACTGCTGTCGATACGCCCGCTCCCTAAAGGAACGAATCCATTGCCGAATCAACACAAAAGGCATCATGATGGCAAAAACGAAGGTATATAAGCTTCTAGTCATTAAAATAGCCAGCCCTTGACCAACAAGCCTTTCAATGAACCACCAAGAAAATACCTAAAAGACCCAAGTCCGGGCCATTGGCAGCAGGGAGAATCATCAATTGGGCCACCCCAAAGGCGCTCTATAGATTGAATCATTCCAATCATTCATCTGAAGAATCCGGGAATACTAGCATAATCAGGTCTCTACTCGACCGGCATTTCACTTTACAATAGACGTTTTATAATCAGAGAACAGCTTGGCTAATCGACCCACCCTGTCTGATCCTCAGCTCAAACACCCAAGATACTGGTTAACTTGGCTATTGCTGGGCCTGGCATGGCTAACCACGCAACTTCCACAGCGAGGCAGACTCAGTGCCGGCACCCTGGTAGGCATAATTGGTTACAGGGTTGCTAAAAGGCGTCGTAATATTACCCGGATTAATCTGCAGCTTTGTTTCCCTGAGCTCAATGAAGCCGAACTAAAACAAAGGGTCAAACAGGTTTTTCGCTCAACCGGTATTGGCTTGATCGAAACCGCGACGGTTTGGCTAACCAACCCTAATCGCTATCGCCATCAAGTAAAAATCCACGGCCTTGAACATCTGCAGACGTCGAAAAACCATCAACAGGGGATACTCCTGGTCGGAATGCACCAGGCTACCCTTGATTTTGCAGGAGCCGTTGTTGCTACCTACAAACCCTTCGATGTGATGTATAAAGCCAACAAAAATACTTTAATTGAAACGGTTATGACCCGAGGCCGCAGTCGGAATTTCCCTCAGGCAATCGAACATAGAAATATCAGGAAAGTGATAAAGAACCTGCGTAATGGTCACATTGTCTGGTATGCGCCAGACCAGGACTACGGCCTCAAGCATTCCGTATTCGCGCCCTTTTTTGGGCTGCAAACAGCTTCTATCAGTGTGACCAGTAGAATTGCAGAACTTACCGATGCAAAAATTGTGTTCATGTCACAATTCCGAGTCGATAACGATCTATCCTATGAAGTATTCCTGACCCCGGGACCAAAAGATTATCCCAATGGAGACAGTCAGGTTGATGCAGCCGCTTTAAATCTTCTCATCGAGTCCGCTGTCAGAAAAGCTCCCGAACAATATCTGTGGTTACACCGAAGATTCAAAACCAGACCCGCTGGAGAGGCAAGTCCTTATTCCAATATTTAGTTATAGACCGGACAGGGCAACAACAATGCAACCCTGACTAATGTCACTCGACACTAGTCAGGGGGGCAACGCGAAGCACTTCATTAATTGTTGTCTCGCCGGCCGCTACCTTTAGAGCGCCACTCAGGCGCAGTGTACGCATGCCTCCTTTCATTGCCGTTCTGCGCAACTTCGCAAGGTCCATATCGCCACTGACCAGATTCTTAACTTCATCTGTCATGGTCAACAATTCATAGATACCTTCCCTACCCAGATAACCGGTATCCCGGCATTCCAGACAACCTACCGGTACCTGCATCTGCTTCGGGACTTTCGCTTTAAAAGGCGATACCAACAATTTCCAGGCATCTTCATCAACCGCTACGCTTCTACTGCAACTCGGGCATAAGGTCCGAACCAGGCGTTGCGCCATCACACCGAGTAAGGTCGCCTTAATCAGATAAGGCGCAATTCCCAGTTCCAGCAGTCGGGTAATCGCTGAGGGGGCATCACTGGTATGCAGGGTTGAGATGACCAAGTGACCCGTCAAAGCAGCCTGGATGGCCATTTCAGCTGTTTCCAAGTCTCGGATTTCACCGACCATAATGATATCAGGGTCCTGCCTTAACAAGGCCCGAACACCTTCGGAAAAGGTCAGGCCGATGCTTTGATGAACCTGCATCTGATTAAACGCTGACTCAACCATCTCAATGGGGTCTTCAATAGAGCAAACATTAACTTCTGAGGTGGCCAGTTTTTTCAGACTACTGTAAAGCGTCGTTGTCTTGCCTGAGCCGGTAGGGCCTGTCACCAACACGATTCCATTGGGGTTCTTAACCAGTGCTTCCCACTGACGATAATCTTCATTTGCAAGGCCAAGATCGGAAAAACTCTTAAGCAGGATATCCGGGTCAAATACCCGCATCACCATCTTCTCACCATTGGCGGTCGGCAAACTTGATAATCTCAATTCAACTTCATTACCTTCAGGCGTTCGAGTCTTCAAGCGACCATCCTGGGGCCTTCGTTTTTCAGCGACATCCATCCTTCCCAGGCTTTTCACCCTGCTGACGACAGCAGCAACAATCTGGCTAGGTAACTCATAGACCGTATGCAGGACACCATCAATTCTAAATCGAACCTTACCTTTTTCCCGACGTGGCTCAATATGGATGTCGCTGGCTCTTTGGGTAAATGCATATTGTAATTACCAATCTACAATATTAACGATATGGCCGTCACTCGCCTCCATGCCATCAAGTTCACCCAGTTCCAGCATGGTCTCGAGATTACTAAGGGTATTGTTGGCAAAGCCTTGCGCG
>JABIZD010000012.1 GCA_018666555.1 Gammaproteobacteria bacterium | reverse complement strand
CTGGTCGACAGCGGTTACGTTGCGGCTTTTTGATCTTGCACCTGAAAATACCACCCTGACACTGGTTGCGTTTGTGATTTTTTTTGGCACCATCGCATCGGCCTGCGGTTCGATTTTAAATATCAGCGTGATGTCAGCGTTAGCAGACATTGCCGATGACCATGAGTTAAAAACAGGCCGACGACAGGAAGGAATTTTTTATTCTGCGCGGACATTTTTTGCAAAGCTAACCAATGGGATAGGCCATGTGGTGGCGGGCATTGCCCTTGATATAATTGAATTTCCACAGGGTGTTCCAGCCAGCCAGATACATCCGGATAAGATAGCTGCGCTCGGCATCATAGACGGCCCTTTTGCGATGATTTGGGGTCTGATTGCTGCAGTAATTTACGCCGGCTACAGAATCGATAAGGCCTACCACGCCGGCGTGCAAAGTGAGCTTAAAGAAAGAGCAAATTCAGTTCAAAATGGCAGGCAAGAAGCCTAGATCGTGGCACTGATGAGGCTTACCCAGGTAAATTTGAGTTATCGGCTGGGGGACAGCCACTGATCATCTGCCCAAATCACTACCTCCTGCGGAAGGTCCAGCAGAGCAGGTATCTCTCGGTCATGGTATACGTTAAAGGCAGTGATTGTCGATTTAATGGATAGCTTGATCATATCATTGGTCCGGGTAACTCTTTCGATGAGAATTTCTGTCGCTGGATTGTCTTTATCATAAAGCCGAACGAACTTCAGGTTAGAACGTAAAGCGCCGAATTGAGAATGCAATAAAGTATGCAGGGCTCGGTCTGTATCATATAAGGTCGACGATGACACTTTTCTGAAATCGGCGATGACATACTTCAGAGAGATCAAGTCTTTCTTTGGTAAGAGTTTAGTGATCGCTACCATTGCCTGGGTAGTTTCTGCACCGATGAAATCATTAAAGTGTTGAACAATCAGTAAGTCGTATTTACGGTTGTGATAGTATTGATACATAGATAAGTGCCTCTTCCGATAAGCATATTATGCTCCTTTTGTACTTTCCATTATTTCTTTAATTAATGCTGGTTGATGGGTGGTATTGGAGAAGGAACAGCAGTGCTGGGTTTTCGGCTGATTGAAACTAGCTGGATAAGTCGATTAGGGAAGCTATAGATGAAATTTTTTTACTACCTTGTGGCGATGCTCTTTGGGGCTGCGGGATTGTTTATCGCTATTGTATACGCTGCTTCTGAATTAGGCGGTGAAGTCGTTACATTAATCAAACCAATCGCAGACGGTGAAACCCGAAGTGTTCGGGTCTGGATAGTTGATCGTGGTGATCAGTCCTGGATCGAGCACGGTAGCAGCGGTGATTTCTGGTTAGAAAAGGTGTCTCGGCAAGCTGAGCTTAAACTGATCCGGGAGGGCAGGGTAGCCTCCTACACAGCAGTTATCGATGCGCCTGCGCATGATTTATATCATCAGTTGAGGGCTAGAAAGTACACCGTTGCTGACCGCGTAATCCAGACGCTAACGGGTAGGAGTGACGAATGCACGAGCCTTCCAGTGAGGTTAATGCCTATCCATTAATCTGTTTCTGCAATACCAGTGAGATTAATGTTTTCTCATTAATTTGTTTCTGAAATAGCCGTTAATTCAGTAATCCTATTGTCATACCAGCATGATCAGATGTAGTGGGGTATTCAGTTCGAGCTACTGGTAGGGTCCGGGTAGGTAGTGCCGGGGCAAAATCATAAACCTGGTTGAGGTGTCGTCATTGTAGGCTGGGGTGGTGTTGTTCAGGTTTCTCTCAGGCAAAGTGATCTGTTCCCTGAGTAACATCTCATCATTCAACGCTGATTTAGGAGGGCAATATTTTGAACACTGGAATCCTGCGCGGATGGGATGTTTTCAGGTAGTCCGTTAACTGTGAACTGAGTTCTGCCTGCGCGATTAGCTGCTTATCTGCTTGTTGCTGAGGCAATTCGGATACCGTTGCGGTTAAAGTCCTGGTTCCGTATTCAACGGTGATAGTCGGATTAGCCCGTAAATTATAAACCCAAGCTGGGTTTCTGGGAGAGCCAGCGTTAGTAGCAAAAATGAACATCTGATCATCTGATAGTACAGCAACCAGGGGGATTAAATAGACTTTGGCTGAGCGAGCTCCAACGGTATGTAAAATCACCACGGGTAATTTTCCAAACTGAGCAACTCGGCCACTGTTGGCTCGAAATTCCGAAATAATGTCTTGATTAAATAGATGCCAGTTAATTTTAGGCGGCATTGTTCCAGGCTCGAGTCAGAAAATAGTTTTTCTTATGTATGTTATGCATCACTCCAGCCAACCAGGGGTAGCGAGAAATGTACCGCCACTCGCTGGAGTGTACCTGAATATCTGCTGGAGAGGGCTTCAAAGTGAAATAATGTTTAGTGGATATTTAAAATGAGTTTTGCACTTTGCGGGCTGCCTATTCATGGAGAAAATCAAACGTGGTTTGCGGCAATCACTGAATACCTTGTCTTTCGCGGAGACTCAGCGGGTTGAATTGATCTGGTCACAGGGTTCATTGTGCTTAAAGGCTACTTAGAGGAGCGTTACTAACAAGGGCTATCTGGTCTTTGTTTTGATGCTGCAAACTCAGGCGTATTAGTAGCAATTAAGTTTTCAATGAACCGATTGGTTTGTTTTCAGGAAGCTAAGGTCATATAGATTCGATAGTCTCTGCAGGAATTGATGGAATTATTAAGGAGACGGTAGTTCCCCTTCCAGGTTCGCTTTGAATGTCCAAGGCTCCCTTGCACTGTCTTGTAAAACCATGAACCATACTCAGACCCAGGCCTGAGGCTTCAGCCCTATTCTTTGTCGAGAAAAAGGGTTCAATAATCCGTGAAATGTTTTCCGGAGAGATGCCTGCACCGTTATCTGTCAGCGAAACGGTGATATATTCTCCACTATCAATGTGCAACAGCTTCGCTCTGTCTAACGCGATTGTCTCTTTGCTAGAAGTGAACATTAGCTTACCGTTTCCTTCTTCCATGGCGTCTCGAGCATTAATACTTAGATTAATCAGCGCGCTTTCCAGCAGGCTTACGTCTATATCACAAAAAAGCGCTTCATCCGATAATTGTAATGTGATGCCTATAGAGGCACCCAGAGTTCTCCCAATTATTCGTGACGAATCCCGAATCGCTGTATTTATCTCAATTGATTGGGATGCCATATTTTTTTTCCCGGCGAAGGACAACAGTTGGGCAATCAAACCAGCACCGCGTACAGTGGCAGCATGCACATCATTTAATATCTCTTCAGTATCGGCTTTTGATCCTTTAAAACGACCTCGGAGCAGGTCAATGTTGCCCTGAATAATCATTAACAGATTATTGAAATCATGTGCTATACCACCGGTAAGATAGCCCAATGAATCCATTTTTTGAGAATGATTTAACATCGCCTCTTGCTTCCGCAGCTTGGTAACGTCTTGACCCAGGCAGAGGACACCGAGTACCTCTCCTTTTGAATTTCTTCGGCAACTCGTGTTGAGCAATATTTCGATTCTTTGCTCTGTTTTTGATAGTAATGTGGTCTGAAAGCTGGTGCTTTCCAGTCCTAGCAGAGTATCTTTGAATACTTGGCTCAGCGATTTCTTGGAATCTTCTGCGACAAAATTCGCTACAAAGTCGTTACCTATAGCCTCCTTGCTGTGATAGCCCGTGATTGTTTCCAGAGCGTGGTTCCATTGATTGATAATCAGCTTGTTATTGATACTAAAAATCGGTGCATTAGCAAACGTTAACAGGTTTGTAATTTCGAGCTCGTTTTGAATAGCTCTGCTTTGATCTTCGGCAAAACTTTCTGATTCAAAATGAAGACGTTCTAGCAACTTATGCATGGCGATGGTGTAGGTAAGGTAGAGAACCGTTATGAATACTGCCCTGGATAGAACCAGGTTGGAAATTAGAAATTCTGAGTTTAGGTTATAGATATCTGGGTAATAGATATGGATGAACCAGGCGGCCCAGACAGCAAAAGTCTGACCTGCTAACACACAGATGTAAAGATTGCGCGAAATCAAAAGATTACTTGTTACAATTGTGATGAAGCCAATAATCGGAGCCAGGCTAAACAATCCTCGATTCAAGTACAAAAGGATCGTGGTAATAAATAGTATAGTGATAAGCCAAATCGACTTGATGAAAAAATTGCATCGGAGCAGTTGCACAAAAAAGGTAACAACAAAAAGTCCAAGTAAGCTGAATAGAAGATAGATATTAACGAATTGGTTGTTCAGGTGCTGGTAAAATAGGGTTATTGACATGCCAATAAAAGAGTATGTGCCGACCAGTAAGAGCACATCACAGAATCGTTCCCGGGCTGGCCCAGATATTGTGATTGAGGATTGATCTAGTACCATGTCTTTGTCCAGAGTAAAAGTAAAGGCGTTGTCATAATTCTAGAGTCGTAACTTATCGAAGTATTAGCTTCCAGTAAATAAATTGATTAATAGTGGAGGGCTATTATGCAAATTATTTGGGTCACAATATCGATATTTTCGGTTGCTAAAGGCAAGCTGAAGCTTCGTGTATTTCTGAGTGTGCATGGTTAAGAGTCCCAGCGTACTTTTGATAGTATAGAGGATATTAAGCTACAATTTTAAAGAAAAGAATTGGCTTGAACTGAATTGAATTGAATTGGATCGTAATGCTATGAACAATCGAATTATCTTACCAAGGCTTATGCAGGTTGGTGCAGGTGCGTTATCAGAAATTGGTAATGTAATGGCAAGTTTGGGTTGTCGTATGCCGCTTATTGTGACGGATAAGATGATGGTCCAGTTGGGTTATGTTAATCGTCTTCAGGAATATCTGCCTCACAGTGATGTTTACCACGACACCCTGCCGGAACCCTCTGAAGCCTCGATACTAGATGGCGTAGAAATGGTAAGAAATGGAAATTTTGACTCGATTATAGCACTTGGAGGAGGTAGTTCGATTGACAGTGCCAAGGCGATCGCTATTTTGGGCAAGTATGGTGGTAGCATGCGCGACTATATGGTGCCCCGGATTGTCGACGAACCAGGGTTGCCGATAATTGCCATACCGACTACGGCAGGCACAGGCTCAGAAGCCACTCGAGTGACGATTATTACTGATGATACGGTCGATGAAAAAATGCTCTGTATGGGTATGGGATTCATGCCCGTTGCTGCTCTGGTTGACTTTGAACTGACATTGAGCCTGCCACCAAGAACCACGGCCGATACCGGTATCGATGCGCTGACTCATGCCATGGAGGCGTATGTGTCCCAAAAAGCGAATTTGTATTCGGATAGCCAGGCAATACAGGCCATGACTTTAATTGCACCTAATTTACGCCGCGCTTACCATGATGGAGGTGACCAGGAAGCCAGGCAGGCTATGATGCTTGGAGCGACGCTCGCTGGAGTCGCTTTCTCAAATGCTTCGGTGGCTTTGGTACACGGTATGAGCCGGCCGATAGGCGCTTTTTTTCATGTTCCTCACGGGCTTTCAAATGCGATGTTGCTTCCGGAGGTTACTCTCTTTTCGATTGCTGGTGCAGCATCCAGATACGCTCAGTGTGCCAGAACCATGCAGGTTGCCAGCCAGACGGATTCAGATTTGATTGCTAATGAGAAATTGGTGGAGGAACTAAGGGCCCTCAATGATGAACTCAGCGTGCCAACGCTAGCTGCTTTTGGAGTGGATAAAGAACACTATTTTTCAGTCATTGATGTCATGGCAGATCAAGCCATTGCCTCTGGATCACCGGCGAATAACCCGAGAGTCCCTGCCAAACAGGAAATCGTTGAACTGTACAAGTCGGTTTGGGCCTAGTCTGTTTCTAGTGAGTTATAGTTGAGCAAATAACCTGTAGATGCTGGTTTTATGGTTGAACTTTCAGGTGTGAGTCCTGCCGGCGGTTTAAAGAGGTTATCTTCCCAGCGCATGGATTTGCTGCAGTGGAGGTGTCCTGGCTGGTAGAGTGTAATATGAAGAATGACAGGTTACTCTGTGTAAAGGCGGTCAAGATAGCCGTGTAATATTGATGAGGTTTAACAAAGCTGATGTCCATCCGAACTGACCCGAAGACGGGCCTTAAAATTTTTAATACCCGAGCCGGTAAGTCAACCGAAAAGATTACCGGTAGGGGATATGCCCTGGTAGAAGACGAATCTCTGAAGACGCTACCTCCACAGACCCCCGGAGCTGTTTTCAATGCCGAAGAACAGAAAAAATATCGGCTGTTCAAAGAAGCCAGAACAGGCGCAGCTGACTATATGGCGATGGAGGGCGAATTCAGTAGTTACCTCAATGATTTGTATTCAACCACACCGGTGGATAGGCCAGCGCTACACGATCAATGTGAGATCCTGGTGGTTGGTGCTGGATTTGCAGGACTTTTACTTTGGTACAAACTAAAGCAAGCCGGGTTTACGGATGTTCGATTCTGTGAGAAGGGTGGTGATGTAGGTGGCACCTGGTACTGGAATCGTTACCCAGGTATCGCCTGTGATGTCGAGTCTTATAGTTATCTTCCGTTGCTTGAAGAAATGCAATATGTCC
Source organism: Gammaproteobacteria bacterium (assembly GCA_018666555.1). Taxonomy (GTDB): domain Bacteria; phylum Pseudomonadota; class Gammaproteobacteria; order Pseudomonadales; family Azotimanducaceae; genus UBA9926. The sequence continues at coordinate 11,652 of JABIZD010000012.1, read as the reverse complement.
CCTCCATGAAGTTTGCAGGTGGATTTGAAATCATGGAGTACTGCCAGAAGATGGCGGAGCAATTTGGCTTCTACGAGCATTGCCTGTTTCATACCACAGTTGAAAATACCCAGTGGCAGGAAGACAAGCAGCGATGGATCGTCAGCACGGACCGTGGCGATAAGATAAAAGCCAGATTTGTGATACTGGCTAACGGCCTGTTGACGACGCCAAAGTTAGCCCGAATTGATGGCATGAATAAATTTCAGGGGGATTCGTTTCATACGTCTAGATGGAACTATCATTTGGATTTGAAAGGTAAAAAGGTAGGGATTATCGGAACCGGCGCCACGGCGGTTCAAATGGTTCCGGAACTCGCAAAAATTGTTGGTGAATTGAATGTCTTCCAGCGTACGCCTTCTTCTGTAGACGTGCGCGATCAGAGAGAAACAACTGAAGAGGAGATTCGCGCCTGGGCAGAAGAGCCAGGCTGGGCTAAAAAGCGCCGAGCCCGATTTGCAAAAATTTCGGCTGGCCGCACTGCCATGAAAGCCAACGACGATTATCTGGCTGGTAAAGTCAGTGATTTCAAGGAAGCAAAAAAGCATACCAAGCCGCTGACAATGGAGGAAATGGTTGCCAAGCAATTAGACACGAACTTCAGGATAATGGAGCAGATAAGGGGCAGGGTCGACGCCATCGTTGAGGACCCTATAACAGCCGCGGCTCTGAAGCCCTACTATCCGTATGGGTGTAAACGACCCACTTTTCACGATGAGTATCTGCCTGCTTTTAACCTGCCGCATGTTAATCTGATTGACACAGCGCCTCGGGGGGTCAGTAAAATAAACGAGCAGGGTGTAGTCCACGATGGAGTTGAATATCCGCTGGATGTGCTCATTTATGCAACCGGCTTTGAGTGGATGGCAACTTCCACTTTTAACATGATTACTGGCAGGCAAGGACAGACCCTCACAGATAAATGGGCACAAGAGGGAACCAAGACGTTCCTGGGTATACACAGTCACAACTTCCCGAACCTGTTTATTGTTTCTGGGCCACAGGGCGGAGGTGGGAGCTTTAACTTTACTAATGCCATTGAGGAACATGGCGATTACATTGTCTGGATGTTAAAAACCATGCAGGATAAAGGTGCGGCTGTAGTCGATATCCAGCAGCAAACTGAGGATGAGTATGCAGAGCACTGTAAAACAGCTGATATAAATACCCGGCCCCTGCGGGACTGTATAACCTACTACAACGGCCACGGTGCAGCCGAGCCTGGTAGTCTGGCCTACTACGGTGGAGGCCGATGGCATAAGTATCGCGTTGACGCTCAGGCCACACTGGCGCCGTTTTTGTTTAAGTAACTCAATTCGCGAATTTAGATGATTTTACCTGCACGAGCCTGTGTGTATCCCTGGGTGGAATACACCTGTTCGCCATTGACAAAGACAGCATCATAACCGGTTGATCTGCGAACGTAGCGCCGGGCCTCACCCGGGAAGTCATTAACAAATTCCTCCTGACCCACAGAAACCTTTGCTGGATCAAACACGACAATATCTGCAGCTTTGTCAATGCTTAGCGTGCCGGTGCTGTGCAGGCCCCAATCTTTAGCAACTTCACCGGTCATTCGATGTATGGCACGTTCAAGGGTCATTTGCTGGGTTTCGCGGACGTAATGTTCGAGTAGATGAGTCGTGTCTCCGGTACCACAGAATTGGGTGATATGCGCGCCGGCATCAGAGGCACCAAAATGACACATGGGATGGTTAATTAGTTCGGCGACGCTGGTTTTATCTGCATTAATGACGTTCTTAAGTTGAAATTCCGTGTCCAGATTATCTGCCAGTGACAAGTCCAGAATCACTTCGCCGACTTCCTTGGCTTCGCTTTGGGCGATCTCCGCCAGACTTCTTCCCGTGTATGGCTGGTTTGCGTCACTGTAGACCTTACCCACGGTCATAAAGGGTAAGGCTCCCCCCATGCCTGCTGCGGTTTTCATTTCTGTCACCAGGATTTGTCGTTGCTCAGGGTCAGAAAAGCGCGCGATTCTATCGTTTCTGGGCAGGTCCATGATGGCTTTCCAGCTAGGCAGAGAGAATAACAACATACTGGTTTCGGACAACCTCATATTCAGGTCGAAGCATCTAGGCATGACTTGACCAAAAACCCGCGCGCCGCGTTTTTGTTCTATCTCAAGAGCCTGAATGATCTCCTCTGCTTTAGGCGAGGTCGGTGAGCTTAAAACAGGTTGCAGACTGCACGGCACGCCGGCGGCAAGGCTGATTTCTCCTAGTTCTCGAATGTTTTCCAGTTCTCGCTGAAGGTCGGGAAAGTAGGGGACGATTTGCCAGATGCCACGACCACTTTTTGCCATGGCCTTAGCTAAGGCTATTTTTTCATCCAGATCTGCATATTGACTGGGTACCGGATCACCATTTTCATCCATGTCGACGTAGGACGAAGATATACCCAAGGCACCTGCGGCCATGGCTTCTTCTATAATAACGCACATCTCTTCTATTTCATCAGGGGTTGCTGCGCGTTGTTGGCTGGCTGCTCCCATGACATACAGGCGTACGGCTGAATGGCCAATTAGGGCGCCGACATTGATGCCTAGTTTTGGACGTATGTGATCAAGGTATTCTGGAAATGAGTTCCAGGTAAAGGGAACTGCCTCGTCGAAAGTTGTCTTTTTTATATCTTCTATAACTCCGAACATGCTGACGATTTTATCTGCGCCGGCTTTATCCCGGATGGGTGCCAAGCTTAACGAGCAATTACCGGTGACTACCGTTGTGATGCCATGTTCAATTGATGGTGTCGCCAGCCCATCCCAGCATAGCTGCGGATCAAAGTGAGTGTGAATGTCTATGAAGCCTGGGCTGACAACCCGGCCATGGGCATTGAATTCCTGTTTAGCCTTTCCTTCAATTTTACCTAGTGCGACAATTTTGCCATCTTTGACGCCAAGGTCACCGTTAACGCCGAGCGCTCCTGTTCCGTCAATGAGCAAACCGTTTTTAATAATTAGATCGTATTCCAAAATTTAGGGGCCTTGTTAGACTAGTGATGACCAAGCTTAGCAGAGTTTTTCTGTCCAAATGAAATCAAATTTGAGCGAAGCAGGGTAGTTACAAATCAGGCGGAACTTGCGGTAAAATGGACCCGCCTTAATGAGACTCATTGGTTCTAGCGGTAATCTATTTAAGTATGGATAGGAGTTGCTTCAGAGGTTGTGAAGTTTCAAACTGAGTCAGACTGGATTAGAAAAGAAATAGATACAGCAAGAAGAGGACATCTATGAAAAGGCTCGCTGAAATTACTCGACATCATCGGCGAAATACGCCTGATAAAAGGGCTTTGGTTTTTGAGCAGGATAATCGATCCTGGACTTTCCAAGAACTTGATGAAGAAGCCTGCCAATGTGCTAATGCGTTACTGGAATTAGGCATAGGATCCCAGGATCGGGCTGCCTACCTGGATAAAAATCAACCTGAATATTTCACTTATCTGTTCGGAATTGCCAAGTTGAATGCGGTCAGTGTCGCTGTTAACTGGCGTCTGGCTGCAGCGGAGATGGAGTATATACTCAATCACAGCGAAGCCAAGATCTTGTTGATAGGTGATGAGTTCCTGCATCTGCTTGAACAGATGCAGCTGAACTTGGAGCATGTCGTTGTTATTGGTGACCCTGGTGAATCAGGATACCCAAGTTATGAGCAATGGATGGCCGGGCAGTCATCTGTGGATCCCGGTTATCCGGCTGATCCTGATGATACTTGTTACCAGCTCTACACTTCGGGTACGACTGGGTTACCCAAGGGTGTTGAAACGACCCATAACAACTTGATTTATCAGCTTTCAAAGGGTCTGGCGCCGCTTGAATTTATACCGAGCAGTGTCAATCTCGTCTGTATGCCCTTATTTCACATATCGGGCAGTGGCTGGGGTTTGATTGGCATTTATTTTGGCTCAGAAAGTATTCTTTTAAAAGAACCGGATATGCAGGCGATATTGAAGGTTATTCCCGATTATGGCATTACCCATTCGATTTTTGTGCCGGCAGTTTTGCAGTTTCTCCTGGACCAGCCAAATATTGACGAGGTCGACTTTTCATCGCTGCAGAGAGTGGCTTATGGCGCATCCCCCATTAGTGAGCAGGTGCTAGTGCGTGCAATTAACACCTTCAAAGCCAGTTTTTTCCAGGCTTATGGGTTAACTGAGTCTACCGGCGGTGTCAGTCTGCTATTTCCTGAAGACCATGATCCTGGTGGCTCCAGGGCGGGTTTGCTCAGATCCTGCGGGAAAGTGGTTAGCGGGCATGAATTGAAGATTGTCGATTCAACTTCGAATGAACAAGTCGCTGATGGTGAAGTAGGGGAAATCTGGATTCGAGGGCCGCAGATCATGAAAGGCTACTGGCGTAATGACAAAGCTACTGCCGAGTCCATCAGTGAAGATGGTTGGTTCAAGTCAGGTGATGCTGGTTACCTTATCGATGAATACCTTTATATCCATGACCGGGTTAAAGACATGATTATCTCGGGCGGTGAAAATATTTATCCCGCCGAGATTGAAAATGTTTTGATGAAACATTCACAAATCTCAGATGTCGCTGTCATTGGGATTCCTGATGAGCGCTGGGGTGAAACCGTTAAAGCCATTGTTACCCGCTCTGATGAGTCGCTCAGTGAGGAAGAGATAATCAGTTATTGCAGGCAAAATCTGGCGCACTATAAATGTCCGAGTTCAGTTGACTGGCAGGCAGAGATTCCGAGGAATCCGTCAGGCAAGATATTGAAGACTGAATTACGTAAGCCATACTGGGCAAGCAAACAGAGAAATGTTTCCTGATCAGTGCCTGGCGAGGTGAATTGAGTTGACTCTATTTGAACTTGTTAATCGCTGGGTTGTTCGTCTCGGAGATGATCTAACGGTTCCCAGTCCTTGGTTAGTTATGTAAATGTGTTACCTTAAAAGCGGTTGTTAAAAGCGATTGAAAAAGCCAGGTGTTTAAAACAGGTCAGATCAGGTCTGAAACTGATTCGCCTGGCAGCGGTACTTTCAGGGAAAATATTTCGAGGGGAGATAATCAGTGGCGACCTACTATCACTATTATGCTGCGCCTTTCGGTGAGCTATTGCTGGCCGGTGATGGCCAGTCGTTATCGCTGCTTGGTTTTCCGAAGGGAAAAATGGCTCGGCGTCATGATGAGAACTGGATAAGAGATCCTGGTCGGTTTAGAGATGCCAGTGAACAGTTGGATCGATATTTTGCAGGTAAGCTGAAAGTCTTTGAGCTAAAACTAGAGTTAGCAGGAACGCCATTTCAAAAGGCAGTTTGGGCAGCATTGAAAAATATCCCCTATGGTGCAACCTGCTCTTATGGTGAAATCGCTGAGGATATTGGTCGTCCCAAAGCTTCAAGGGCGGTCGGTGCGGCAAACGGTATTAACCCTGTCCCAATTATCATCCCGTGTCATCGGGTGGTCGGCAGTAATGGTGCGCTGACCGGGTTTGGCGGTGGCCTCAGTACAAAACGGTTTTTGCTAAGCGTTGAGTCAGGGGTGACTGATCTTTTTGATAGTGAACCTCTGTCCCATTAACTGATTTTGACACCAGGCAAAAACAGTTTTAGAGCTGCGCACCAGCCTAGAGGAGGCGAGAGAGGTCGTTAAGCGCCCTGAAAGTGTCGTTGAAAATGAAGTTATCATCAGGTTTAGGGTGCGATGAAAGCTTCACGATCACCACCCCAGTGGTCATATTGATGTGGATGGTCTGACCATGTATGCCAATGCACATGAGTATGCCCTGGTCGGAATCTCCGACCCAAACCTGATTTCGATAGTGCCCGCCGGGTAACATCGGGGCGTAGTTGCTATCAGCAAACAGCTGCTTACCGTTCTTGTCGGCATGTCGGGTATCCTCGATCCAGGTAGCCGGCACCACCTGCTGGCCGTTGAAGAATCCATTCCCCAGAATCATCTGCCCAAATCTAGCTAAATCCCGAGCGCAGACACTCATACCTGCACCGAGGTAGGGAAAGCCGATTGAATCGACAACGATTGCAGCATCTTGCTCTGCACCCAGTTTTTGCCAGATACGTTGCTCAAGGAGGTCACCGATGGAAATACCGGTGGCCCGTTCCGCCGCCATCGCCAGCACATTGGTCAGCACCGTTCGATAGTGATATTGCTGACCATCCAGTTGCGCTTTCTGGTTCAGTGAACTGGCGAATTGGAAAAGTGTTATCGGTGAATGGCGATTGACCAGTTTGGGTCGCCACCCTACGACTGCGGTTTCCTTCCAGAAGTCTGCCTGTTCATCTTCATAATCTTCGGTATACCTGACTGCCGCTGTCATATCCAGGCAGTGTCTGATAGTAGTATCAACAAACGCAGTGTCGCTGAATTCAGGAAGGTATCGGGTCAGTTTTGCCTGCGTATCCAGCATGCCCTGGTCGACTAGAATGCCAACCAGCATACCGACAAAAGATTTGGAAACGGAATTAAGTAGATGATGGCTGTCCGCGGCCATGTCGTTGAAATATAACTCGGTGATAACGGAGCCGTCTTTCATCACCAGGAAGGCATCTGTATAAGTATTGTCGAGCATTTGCTGAAGACTTCGCTGGCCGCTATAAGCGTTATAGGGCAAGGCTAATAGTTCCTGGGTTTGTCGGTTCAGTTGGGTTATTGGGCCTGGACCACGTTTAAGTCTGCGAGTAGGGAACAATGACTGCACCTGCTGGAAGCTCTTGCGATTTTGGGGTGGTGAGGCCCAGTTTTCAGTTGTTATATTTCGCTCTGGCACAGGTTTGATATCCAAGAAAAGGTGTTATTTGCAATGATTGATAGTGACAATATGCATTTTCGCCAGCAGGAAGACAAACTTTCTCATGACCTCTGTTGGGGTGGCTGGGTTTAATTGAACAAGCACAGGCTTGGGTCGTTGCTGGCTACTTTACCGGGTAATGTCTGAATGCCTTGGAACCGTTACTAAGATCATAAGATTGCGAGTGATAAAAGTGTTGAGTATTTTTGCGTCTCTGCGAGTGGCTGCTGTTTGGTATACTGCAGACCATCAAATTTCCGGAATGAATTTTAATGAATTATGTAGAAGGAAAAACGATCGTTATCACCGGTGCAGCCGGGGGCTTTGGTCGTTTGGTAGCACAGAAAGTGAACGCCATGGGTGCCAGGGTAGTCTTGTCCGATATTAATACTGGCGAATTGGATCAAACGCTTGGCAGTCTTGAACGTTCCGATAATGCGATCACTGTTGTCGCAGATGTCGCCGATCGAAAACAGATGGTTCAGTTGGCAGATGAAGCAGTTCGGCGATTCGGAGCAGTCGATGTCATGCTTAATAATGCAGGTACCATGCCGTTGGCTTTCTTCAGCGATCATGGCGCAGCATCAGAGGCTTGGGATCGTTGTATCGATATCAATTTTAAAGGAGTCTTGCATGGTATCTGTGCTGTTTATGATCGCATGATTAGCCAGGGCCATGGCCACGTCATAAACGTCTCCTCTATTTATGGAAATTTCCCGGTGGTAGGGGCTGGAGTCTATGGAGCAACTAAATCGGCTGTGAATTTTCTTTCCGAGTCTCTGCGTATGGAAAGCCAGGGTAAGATTAAAGTCACCACAGTCAAGCCAACGGGTGTGCCGGCGACAGGTCTGGGTGCGAGTGTCATCAATCGAGAAGCAGTGGTCGGTATCCTCGGTGCTAATATGTCAGCCTACGCGCAGCAGAGCGAAGCGTTAGCTGCTGGTCAACTGCCGGAGAGCCAGTTGGATCCAGACAGCATTGACTATTTTTCGCTTAATCCCGAGTTGCTGGCGGACCAGATTGTTTACGTCATAAATCAGCCTCTCGGCGTATCTATAAGTGAGGTGACGGTTAGGGCATCAGGCGATGTTTATATTTTGTAAGCTGCGCTTGTTTTGTGATGGAAAATCGATACTGCGCCCCTGTCTGTCACAGCGTTGAGAAGGATCTCTGGGCAATTTAAACAGGTGCCGTTTAATAAAAAGCTTGCTGTATCAGGGTAGTGTAAGCCAGTGTGGTATTTACCAGCAGTGGCGCAGACATCATCACAGTTGAGCAAAGGAGATTGTTCCATGTCAGATATGTCAGTTGAAGATCAGTTAAGCATTCACGAACTAATTGCAAAGTACAGTTTTTCCTGGGATGGCGCTGATGTTGAAGGCTTCGCGTCTTTATTCACGGATACCGCTGTTTGCCGGTTTTTCCTGAATGGGGCGGTTACCGCAAACACTGAAATCGCAGGTAAGAACGCGCTCAGGCAGGCAGTGATAACCCGTGCGGGTTTTTTCAGGGACATTGGCCTGGTGACAAAGCACTTCATGCCCAACTCGGTTATTACGTCGCTCTCACCAGCGTCTGCAGAGGTTCGTAGCCAAGCGATGATTAGTTGGCAAATGATAGATGTTGATCTCAAACCCCGACCTGTTCAGGCTGGTTATTATCAATCCATGGTGACCAGAACCCCGCTAGGTTGGAAATTCACCTCACGAGATGTGTTTTTGAATGGGGTTTTTAAGGTCAAGGAAGTTTATGGGGCCACTCAAAGGCCAGTGGTGAAGTAATGACAGGGTCGGTATGTTTGTTTGTGTAGGTTGAACCCGGCTTGTGATTCAAATCAGATTTCTTCCCCGGACGGTTTGGGTTTCTTGTGCTGTCGCCTGGTGAGATAAAATTCTATCCGCCACCCTCAAAAAATCGACGAGGATTATCGATAAATAAATTTTCTATGACGCGATCAGTCACTCCCATTTCTTTTAAGTCGGGAATAACTTCGCGTTTTATGTATAAATACTCATGTAGGTTATTGCGTTTGAATTCATGTTCCTCGGGTACCGAACCATCGGGATTTTCCTTGATTACCGCCAGGCAAATACAGTCATGGGAAGGGCAGAGTCGATCTGAATAACCTTCATCGATCAGTTTTTTCATGGTAACTGTCCTGCTATGAGGACTGACAAGCCTGCCCGGATACCGGTCCAGCCCCAGGTAACAACCCTGGTCGAGAATCCATTTCAGGTATTCAAGGTCAGTGGTATCGTTGCTGTGATCAATCTTGACTTTGGTTAGATCGACGCCTTCCTGCTTGAAGATCTTTATTTGACGGCGAGCAACCTGTCCTGTCGGATAGGAGTGCACCATAATGTTTAATCCCGTTTCGTTGTGTGCTCTGGCAACCGCCCGGGCCATTACTTCCAGTGATTCGGTGACGCCTTCGAAATCGGCGGCACATTTAAGGATGCCGGCTTTGACGTCGGTCCCTCTGAAGCCCTGCTCGATATCGCGGATAAATTCCCTAGCCATCTGGTTAGCCGATACGCCGATAAGGAATCGAGGTACGTCTAGCCACCAGCCGGTCGCATTGATGATATTGACTCCCGACGCCTTTGCGACATCAACCAGTAGCTGTGGGTTTCGGCCCAGGTCAAATGTGGTGGCATCTATGATCGAATCAATACCTTCTTGTTTTGCTTTTTTGAGACTGGTGATGGCGCGTTCCTGTGGATGACTGCCCAGCAGGTCTGGATAGCTGGTATAGAGTCCGCTGGCACTGACCATTACATGCTCGTGCATTAAGGTAAAGCCGAGTTGGTCACTGCCTATTGGGCCGGTCACGCTATTTAATGTCACCATAATAAAAACCTTTTTGGTTTGCGTTACCTGGCAGTTTACAAACGTTGTGCCAGGACAGGAGCGGAGTTGAGTTCAGGCTGCTTTGGCGTAACAGCCTTTTATTTGAGTTGGCTGCATGTTAGCGCATAATGGCACTGTTTTTGTCTAGCCCAATTCCGGTACTGGTTGAATTCAACGTTCTAACGGGTGCCATCAGGTGTCCTTAGCCAGGATCAGGCGAATCATCGAGGCTATTATCATTAACATCATCAGTGCCATGGGCAGCCCAATTATAACAGATGCTGCCTGTAACGCCTCGATGCCGCCTACCAGCATTAAGGTACAAGAAACAGTGCCTAAAACGAAGCCCCAGATTATTTTCATGAGGGTGCTCTGGCTGACGTCGAGGATGTTGCATATCACCAGCGTAGCTGAGTCCAGAGAAGTAATTAGCCAGGTGAAAAGCAGGAAAGTAACCACCATAAAGAGAATCGTTTTCATCTCACCCAGATTGAGGGCATGAATCGAGGCAATCAGGCCGAGGCTATAGTCCAGGTTCACAGGCGAGCTGATTAGGCCGCTTTCGTTCAGCTCTTGATGGATAGCCGTGCCACCGAACACACTCATCCACAATATAATGACCAGGGTAGGCACTAACAGGACTCCGATGATGAACTCCCTGATCGTTCGACCTCTGGATATTCGGGCAACGAATAAGGCAACAAAGGGCGTCCATGCAAACCACCAACCCCAGTAAAAAACTGTCCAGGAGGCTTGCCAGGACTGTTCGTCGGCAGAGCTGCCAATCCAGAATCCCATGGGCAGTACGGCAAGAAAATAGGCGATAAGAGTGCTCAGCAGATTGACTATGATCTCTGCTACGGGTCCGACCGCCAGGAAGGTCAACAGTAACATCAAGCTAAGCCAGATATTGAGTTCGCTGATCCTCCGAATACCTCTGTTTACACCTGATATGGCCGAAATAATTCCAAGCAAGCAGACCAATATAACGATAATAATCTGGTTATAGAGGTCAAAACTAAGACCGGTCAAAGGTTCAACTGCGGCGTTCATAATGCTCACGGAAAGGCCGACGGATGTGGCAACGCCGAAGACGGTGCCATACAGGGCGATGCAATCGATCAGCGAGCCGGTTCTGCCATTGATTCGTGTTTGGCCTAGCAGGGGCGTTAATGCCGTGCTGAAGCTCAGCGGTTGGTTATGACGATAAGCGCTGTAGGCGATTGCCAGGGCTGCCAAGGCATACATGCTCCAGCCATGTAAACCAAAATGAAAGACCGTGACCACGATGGCTGGCACCGTGGCTTGCTCAGATCCAGCCTCAATACCCCCGAAAACTAACAGCGGATTGTTAGCTAAATGTAAAATGGGTTCGGCGGCGCCCCAGTAGAGCAGACCTGGACCCATGCCAGCGCTGAATAACATGGCGAACCAGGACCAACGGGAAAATTCTGCGACTTCACCCCGTCTGCCCAGTATTTGACCCGCCTTAGGATGAAATAGTAGCGCTACCAAGAACACCAATATCAGGCCACTGGTTATAATTAACAACCAATCGAAGTAGTTGACTACCAGGTCCCTGAGCTTCAGTGTTAAAGCGCTTGCAGCCTCTAGGTCGAATGCAGCAAAAGACGAAAATGTGATAAGTGAAATGATGACAAAGCCTGATACCCTAGCTTTTGATTTTGACATGCTGTTGGTAGAGTTGATCGCTAGTTCCTGTCCTTGTAGGTTAGGCTCATTATTGCATATCAACCCCAAGCACATACAGGTAGCGTGAATGGTAGCGGCTACGGGCTATTCGGTTTAGATCCTGCGGTCTTAATTCTGTAGGATGTCACGGATTGTTTAACGGCGAGACCGCCTATATAGTGGCAATTGGTAACTCGGCCTGCAGCGGTCACATAAAATCATTAGTCAGAATGCCTCGGCATGCTTGCTATCCCCTTCATCATTGACAGCACTGGAGTCATCAATTTTG